>CAJUNZ010000081.1 GCA_910587755.1 uncultured Acetatifactor sp.
GTGGCAGCCAGGCTCAGCTCCTTTACAGGAACACCGATAATGCGCTTTACCAGGAAGATAACCAGCAGGATCAGGAAGAGAATCATCACACAGGTTACGATTACCAGAGTTTCTGTCAGTTCCCGGATTTCGCTCAGAACTTCCTGCCGGGATACATAGGCCACAGCCACCCAGTTGCAGCCAGGCACTCGTTCCACCTGAATGTAGGTGCCGTCGTGAAGGGACAGTCCGGTTGTACCGTTTCTTATCTGATTCAAGGCGAAGGAGTACATACTTCCCACCAGTTCGTCAAGATGTTTTCCTGTCAACGTCCGGTTCTGGTGGCCGATGACAATATTGGTATTGGCGTCTACCAGGAAGACTCCGCCGGTTTCTTCTACTCTGACAGGGCTGACAATGTCGGAGATGGCATCCAGGTAAATGTCTGCAGCCACCACGCCACGAACATAGTCTCCGCTGCCCTTCAGTATGCCGGACGCTCCTACAACATATGACTGGCTGTCCTCATCAAAATATACGTCTCCAAGGGTGATCTCTTCCGATTGAATACCGCTCTTGTACCAGGTTCTATCCGTAAGAACGTAATCATCACCCGGCTTATACGTGGCGTGGTACAGGGAACCGTCCTTGAGTCCTACAAAGATACCTGCGGGGCAGGCACTTCCAGGGTTTACAGTGTGCAGAATATAATTTTTCAGGGTGGAGATATCCATATCCTGATATTCTATGGTTTCTTTCTGTGCCTGTATTCTGGCCAGGATCCCGTTCAGCCATCCACTGACTTCCTGGAGTGTTCCCTCCGTGGTGGTCTGGAGCATTTCCTCACTTTTGTTCAACAGAGCCTGCGACATCTTGGAATACACCATCAAAAGCAATGCCGATACTGCAATGGTCACACACAGGACAATGGCCAGGGCAAGTTTTGCGGAAATCCCAATGCCCTTGCGTATGGCGGTGCTGGAGTCTGTTGTCTGTAACTGGTCTGATTTCATATATTTACCCCCTATCACAAAGTAATTCATATTTTTCCTGTAGAAATGGAAAGTGGATACTTTTAATAAAATTATAATAGATGTGAGGAAGGAATACAAGTTTTTTCTTTGTTTATTTTGAATAATATCTTAGAAATCTATAATTGTTTTTTGGCAGAAATGTCCGGATTGGAAAGGGGGCACAGTTTTTCAGTTTGGGAAGTAGAGCACTGGAGCCTCTGCTGAAATGGAAATACCCATGATTCTGCCAGAAGGAAAACTTCGTCCCCGGCTTCCGGAATGCCACAGGTCGTCCGAACATCGGAATAGTGTTTTGTTGGTAAGGCGGGGGCAGGGGTTGGCCGATATATATTAATCAGAAGAAAATACTTCTTGCCAATGTAAGTATTTTATGTATTTAGAAAGGAAGAGGAAGATTATGGGGAAGACATTGAGCAGCGAGGTGCGCCAGGCCCTGCAGGATATTTATTACAATGAGAGGGCAGGGCGGGGAAAGGAGGCGTTTGCGATCCTGGAGCGGGCTTCTGCCGCCGGGGACGGGGATGCCACCTGTGTACTGGCCCGGTGCCTGTGCGGGCATCAGTATGTATGGAAAGGCCACGGTTTTCCTGAGGATGACAGCCGGGCGGAGCGGCTTCTGCGTAAATCCGTGGAGCAGGGCAGTGCCCTGGGAGTGCTGGTGGCTTTGCGGAGCGGGGAACTGAAACCGGATCTGGAGAGGAAAATGCCCTTTGCCAGCCTCCAGGAGGCATTTGACGATGTTCTGGCCCTGGCCCAGGAGGGAGAGCCTTTCTGCCAGTATGTCATTGGAAATGTGTATTTCTGGTGGGATTTCACGCGGATCCAGAAGAAGGATCAGAGCTCGTTTTCCAGTCCTGCAGCGTGCAAGGCCTATATGAGGGAGAATATTTCCAAGTGTGAAGACTGGTTTTGGAAGGCTTTCAGGGGAGGCATGTATTTTGCCGCCAACAATCTCAATCAATATTACACCAAGGGGGACGAGGACATTATTCCTCCCAGGCCGGAGAGGGCCAGGGATCTCTGGAAAATCGGCGCAGAGGCAGGGCATCCCATCCACCAGTCCATTTACGCAGAGGAGCTGGAGGAAGCCGGAAGGAAGGAGGAGGCTTTCCAGTGGTACAGGAAGGCGGCAGAAGGAGGAAATCCGGGCTCTCTGACGGACTTGGGGCGTTGTTTCTTTGAGGGCATCGGCACGGCAAAAGATGAGGCTTATGCTGTGAAGTGTTTTGAGAAGGAGCTTCCCGAAGGCCGTCCCATGACACATAATCTTCTGGGAAAGGCATATTTTTATGGAAGAGGTGTCCGCCAGGATCACGACAAAGCGTTTCGGCTGTTCTCCTATGCCTATGACAAGGGCAGCAGGTGGGGAGTCTTTTATATGGCAAAATGCTGTTTTAACGGCTGGGGTACCACTCAGAGCTATTCCATGACCCTCCGTTACCTGGATGAGATGAACTGGGAGTACTGGGAGGCGGACTATCTGCGCGCCCTGATCTATGGCAGAGGGCTGGGGATGGAGGCGGATATCCCTAAAGCGGTGGCTCTGCTTCAGAAAATCAGTAGCCATGGAGATGCGCGGGAAGAGTTAAAACACTATAAAAAGACCATTTTCGGTAAGTTGATCCGGAGGTAAAAGCGGTCATAGGCTTTTATCTGTGTAAGCTTTCCTTTAAAATAATGTAGACAGCGGAAGAAATTACACTGGCACTACATTTTACTGCAAGGAGGAAGGCTTATGGCGGGGACAGCAACTACGGTAAGCGGAGAAAGCACAGAAGAAACTATCGGAGAAGGCCGGACTTACGGCTATATCCGTGTGTCCACCAGGGAACAGAATGAGGATCGACAGCGGATTGCCATGAAGGAGTGCGGCATTCCTGAGAGCAATGTGTACTCGGATAAACAGTCCGGCAAGGACTTTGACCGTCCGGGATACAAGGAGGTGATTGGAAAGTTACAGAAAGGCGATACTCTTGTCATTAAAAGTCTTGACCGGCTGGGGCGCAATTTTGATGAAATTCTGGAACAGTGGAGGCTGATCACGGTGGAGAAGCAGGCCGGAATCATCATATTGGACATTCCGCTTTTGGGAGATCTGAACAAGGATCTTATGGGGCGGGTGGTGGCGCAGCTTATGCTTACGTTGATGTCGTATATGGCGGAAACGGAGCGCATTAATATTCGACAGCGGCAGGCGGAGGGCATTGAGGCCGCAAGGCTGAGGGGAGTGAAACTGGGGCGCAGGCCCAAGGAAATTCTGCCTGGCTTTGAGGAGCTCTACAGAAAGTGGGTGGAGGGAACCTGTTCCGCCCGTCTGGCCGCAAAGACCCTGGGGATCAGCAGTCATACTTTTCGGAAATGGGCCGATGAGAGGCTGGAGGAAGAGAGAGTCTGCGGAGGAGCCGGGTAGGGACAGGATGGTGTCCGGCCCGGCTGAAAGTCCCTTCAGCTCAGAGTACAGATGGCAGAATCCGTGCCCCGAGGAGGGACCTTCGGGGTATTCAGCACAGAACAGCGGACAGACATGCCGGTGTCGCCGGAGCAAAAACGCCTGTGGGAGGAAGGTTTCCTTCGGCAGGCGTTCCGGAAGGAGCCGGAGCTCCTTTGGGGCCTGTTGTGGCAGGGACGGCTTTCGTAAATTGTCCCGGCCAGGTTTTTATGATTCCATGCCGCAGAGTGTAAATCCCTTGGATCGCAGGCAGGATTCCACTTCAAAGGGGCCTTCCGCGTGGAATACCATAATAGGTTTGCCGGAGGCGCGGTTAAAGGAGAGGTACAGGTAGTCCGCGCTGATATTGCTCTCTGCCAGGGAGAGCAGCAGGCGGTTCAGATTTCCTACTTCGTCCGTGATCTCCACCCCAAGCACGTCGATGAGGCGGCAGAGAAATCCTGCCTGGGTCAGGGCTTCCAGGGCCTTCTCAGGATTGGAGACAACCATTCGGACAATGCCGTATTCTGCACCGTCATTTGTGACGGAACCCAGGATGTTGATATCTTCCCTGGCCAGTATGGCGGTGATCTCCTGCATGACCCCTTTTCTGTTTTCTGCATAAATGGAAACTTGTTTTAACATAATATATGTCCTTTCTGTATCCGTCTCCTCCCCTGAAGATGTCTGTGAAAATACTGAGAATCAGGGCGGGGAGATTGGTTATTTTATCAGATTTTAGCACAAGAGCAGTTTTTCTGCAACCGTGTTTGCGTATTGGAGAAATGAAAAGGAATTTTTGTGAAGGATGTGCAAAAAAGTATACTTTTTTGCACAAAGGCTATTGCAAAAGAAAAACAGGTATGGTATATTAAAATCTGATTTATAAGATTTCTTTTTATCGCTTTTACATAAATTCTAAGCATTTTCAGGGATGGCCGTTTAAAAGTGTATATTATTGCGCACGCAAAAAAGTGTGCAAAAAAGTATACAATAATTCTCGCCCCAGGGGCAGAAAACGCAAACTGCAGGGAGAAGTGTAATGGAAAGGACAAGGGGGTACGGCAGAGTGTGGTGTGTATTATATGTGGAACGGGGCGGAGAGGCGGGAGCGGAGGCTTTTCTGGACGGTTTCCTGCCTGAGAGTCTGCATGCCAGGTGCTTTCACCTGACCAGGAGCAGGAAAAAGAAATATGGGGGAAGATGGCGCACGGTACAGGAAGTCCTGTTTCCCGGATATGTCTTCATAGAGACAGACCATCCGGAGGCGGTACATCAGGAGTTGGAGAAAGTGCCTGGAAGGGGGTTGTTATTTGCCAGGGATGGAGCGGTTCATACCTTGGAGGAGGGGGAGGCAGATTTCCTGGGGAAGATCTCGGACGAGGCAGGAAAAATAGGAATCTCTCGTGTAAGTGTGTCCGGCGGCGGGGAAGTCCGGTATCTTCAGGGGCCTTTGACCCGGGCGGCAGGACAGATGCGGAAAGTGGATCTTCACAGGCGGACGGCCCAGGTGGAGACGGAATTTCTGGGAGAAAAACACCTGTTGTACCTGGGGATTGAGATTACAGGACAGGATGACGAAAAGTCGGAATGAAGAAAAAAGAAAGATCGGAATCTGCCGGAAAGCTACAAGGCTGAGAATATGATTTTGACAAAGAAACAGCCGGGACGAAAGAAAGGGCTCAGGGAGAAGAAGTGTAAGCATGGTTGGAAAGGGAAAAGGCATGGCAGCAGGATATAGGAAAAATATTTTGACCCAGGGCAGGCTGGGAAAAAAGTCTGTGAAGTATGCGGCGGCAGCTGTCCTTGCAGGAGCCTGGGGGGTTCTGCGCCTGGTTGCCCACAAGTGCAGAGAACCGGAGGATATGGACCGGGATAATCCCTATTTGGACGCGTGGGAGGAGGGATGGAACCAGAAAGGGAGTTATAACACTGGATCCAAAGCCTTCTGCAGGAAGACTGGAATATCCGCTGACTCTGGAGGAAGCCGCTGTGCCGGTTCTGGAAAATCCTACCGGCAGGCAGGCGTGTATGAAGCTTTGGTGAAGCCAGCAGCGGATCATATGATGGCATTTGGGGCCTTGGTGCTTCTGGCGCCTGTCTATGGGGCGGTGGGTCTTGCAGTGTATCTGGACGATCCGGGACCGATATTTTTTACCCAGAAACGTATTGGCCGGGGAGGACATTATTTCCTGCTGCACAAGTTCCGTACCATGAAGATGTCGGCGCCTCATGATGTGCCCACCCATTGTCTGGAAGATCCGGAGCGTTATATCACAGGAGTGGGAAAAGTTCTGCGTCGGACAAGTCTGGACGAGCTGCCGCAGGTTTGGGATATTTTCCGGGGAAAGATGAGCCTTATCGGGCCTCGTCCTGCCCTGTGGAACCAGAAGGATCTGGCCCTCCTGCGTAGAGAAAACGGCGCGTGGAACCTGCTGCCGGGTCTTACCGGCCTGGCTCAGATCAGCGGACGGGACGAACTGGAGATAGGGGAGAAGGCCCGGCTTGACGGAGAATATGGGACTGTGCTGCGCCAAGGAGGTCTGGAAGCTTTTCGGATGGATGTCTGTCTGTTTTTTCGGACAATAGTTTCGGTGATTTCCTCTGACGGAGTGGCAGAGGGAGGGGGTTTTGGGAGTTTTCAGGAGGAATCTGCCCAAGGCATACCGGATACTGACACAGAGCCTGTCCAGCCCAAAAACATTCTGATCCTGGGAGAGGGTTCCTACATTGGAGAGGCTCTCAGAGCATACCTGGAGGAGGGGAACCGGAAAGCGTATCATGTGACGACCCTGAATACTGTAGGTCTGAAACCGGAAAAAAGGCTTTTTGAGGGGGTTGATGTTGTATTCAACGCTGCAGGGATTGCACATGTAAGAGAGACAGAGGAGAACCGCAGGCTATATTATCAGATAAATCAGAAGCTGGCGGTGGAAGCGGCCAGGGCGGCAAAGGAAGCGGGTGTAAAACAGTTTATCCAGCTCAGCAGCATGAGCGTATACGGAATGACAACAGGCGAAATTGACAGGTTTACGGTTCCCTATCCCACAACATTTTATGGAGAGTCAAAACTTGCTGCCGACGAGACTTTGGAGAAATTGAGAGACAGAAATTTTGCAGTGGCTCTTCTGCGGCCGCCCATGGTTTATGGGAGAGGGTGCCGGGGAAACTACCAGGCCCTGAGAAAATTTGCCCTGCACAGTCCGGTGTTTCCGAAGTGCCAGAACAGGCGGAGTATGATTTATATTGGGAATCTCTGTGAATTTGTGAAGAGAGTTATTGACAGGGAGAGCAACGGAATGTTTTTTCCTCAAAATAGAGAGTATGTATGTACTTCTGAGATGGTAAAGCTGGCCGCAGAGGAGAATGGAAAAAAACTTGTACTGATTGGCGGATTTTGCTCTGGGATAAAACATCTGCCCTTGAAGGTACTGAGGAAGGTTTTTGGGGATCTCATGTACAGGGACGGAGATATAGTGGGAAAGTATGGTTTTGAGGAAAGCATCAGACTCACTGAAAGGGGATGTCATGAAAATGCAGCACAGTGACATGAAAAAACGGCGGGGGGAAAGACAGGCCCTCTGTATTGCCTCCGTAGCATCCAATCTTGACAATTTCAACCGGAACAATGTGGAAATCCTTTTGAGCCAGGGCTATGAAGTTACTTTGGCAGCCAATTTTCATACGGAGGAGGATACCAACTCCCAGGAAAAAATAGACTCTTTTGCCAGGGAGATGCGGGAAAAAGGGGTACATATTGTACAGATTGACTTCAGCAGGAAGATTGGCAGCGCAGCCAGACAGTTAAGGTCCGTGGGACAGGTGAGGAAGCTGCTGAAGCGGCAGTTTTGTCTGATTCACTGCCATGCACCCATCTGTGCGGCTATTGTCAGGTGGGAGGCCAGAAAGTACCGGAGAAGACGAGGAACAAAAGTGCTCTATACTGCCCATGGTTTTCATTTTTTTACAGGAGCGCCGGCTTTGAACTGGGCGTTATATTATCCCGTTGAAAAATGGATGAGCAGATACACCGATGTGCTTTTGACCGTCAACAGGGAGGACTATACCCGGGCAAAGGAGAGGTTTCATGCATCCCGGACTGTGTGTCTGCCCGGCGTAGGGGTGGACGCAGAAAAATTTTTCCGGAGACTGGAGGACAGGGCGGAGAGACGGCGGGCTCTGGGACTTGCCGACACGGACAGAATGTTGCTCTCAGTGGGAGAGCTGAATGAGAATAAAAATCAGGAGCTGGGCATTCTTGCCCTGGCCCGGGCGGTGGCCGGAGGCAGCAGGGGAACGGAAAACATGCATTATTTCATCTGTGGTCAGGGTAGACTGCGCACCCGCTTGGAGGCATTGGCAGAGGAAAAAGGCCTGAAGGACAAGGTGCACTTTCTGGGATACCGCAGTGATATCGAGCATATTTTGGCCTGCGCTGATATCTTTTTGTCTCTGTCAAAGAGGGAGGGCCTGCCGGTATCTCTGATGGAGGCTATGTGCAGCGGTCTGCCCGGCATTGTGACAAGGGTTCGGGGGAATACGGATCTGATCAGGGACGGCATGGAAGGTCGGGTAGTGGGATATGGAGTGGGAGAGCTGGCACATGTATTAGAGTGGGCGGCGGTCAATGAGAAGCGACTGGGGCAGATGGGTGAGAATGCCAGGAAGCGGATAAAAAGATTTGACAAAAAAATTGTGGATGAGATGATGTGGAAAGTTTATGCGGGCTTTGAGATGTCAGAAGAATCTGTGTTATCGCCGAAGACAGGAGCAGAAAATGGCTGACATAGATATTATTATGGGCGTTTTTAACGAAGAACAAAACATAAAAAGAGCTGTGGATTCCATACTGAGGCAGAGCTTTGAAGACTGGAGGCTTCTGGTGTGTGATGACGGGTCCACTGACAGGACAGCTCAGATTCTGGATACATATGCGGAGGCGTACCCACATAAAATCTTTGTCTACAGAAATCACAGCAACAGGGGACTGACTTATTCTCTTAACAGATTGATAGGAATTTCAAAGGCTCCTTATCTTGCCAGAATGGACGGAGATGATCTGTGCCATGAGAAGCGTCTGGAACGGGAAAAAGCCTTTCTGGATCGTCATCCGGAATATGCTTTGGTTGGCTCTTCCATAAGTAAATTTGATGGGGACGGAGTATTTGCCAGGAAGGCATTTCCGGAATATCCCGGGAGAAAAGACTTGCTGTGGAACAATCCCTTTGCTCATCCCACAGTCATGATCAGGAGGAGCGTACTTCTGGAACTGGGCGGATACAGGGATGTGGAAAGCACAGTGAGATGTGAAGACTATGATCTGTGGATGCGGCTGTATGAGCGAGGTTACAAGGGGTACAACATACAGGAACCATTGCTGTACTACTATGAGGGAAGGTCTTCTTACGCAAAGCGTAAGTTTAAATATAGATGGAACGAAATCAGAACCAGGTTTGAGGGATTTAAAAGGAATGGACTTCTGCCCCAGGGGATTCTGTTCGTCTTAAAACCTCTGGCAGTAGGCCTGGTACCCGCAGAGTTCATGGTGAAAGCCAGAAATGGTTTTGGAAAGAAGAAAAATGGTTAAAAACAGCAGCTGCAGACTTGCGGCATTAAATTTAGCTATGATTTTTTGGGGAATGGCTGTTCTGCTGTTCCCAGGGAGCGAGGCTTTTCGCGCCTGTTATGTGATTATGATAACGGCGGTGCTGGTGCTGTCAATTTTCTGGAAACGGAAAGATTATATCAGGCCGTATTCCTATCTGGTACTGTCCTTTTTGGTCTTTGTGTGGATGCGGTATCTCCTGAATCTGTTCTTTAACACGGATGTGATATCGGTGGGAAATGGGATCAATGCTGTGAATCTCAGTCATACTGCTGTATATCTGGGCACAGCAGCCAATGTCATCTGCATGGTGTCAATTTTGATGGAAGGGAGCAGATTCTGGGAGAGAGTACCCCTCTTTGAAAGCAGAAAAAGGATGGTGATTCCAGGATATGCGGAAGGGATTCTGGTGGTTTGCGCTCTGGGATTTTTTGCGCTTTTTCTTCTGGATTCAGTGAGAAAGATCAGTGTGATTAATGCCCATGATTATCTGGCGGTTTCCGAAAATATTATGGTGCAGGGATACCGGTATTTTTCTTTTGGGAAGTATTTTATCCTGCTGTGGATTTTGTTTGGATCTTACAGGGATCGTTTTTTCTGGGGCAGCACCATCCTGATGCTGGCAGGGGTAGGATATCTGATGCGGGGGGCCAGAGGCTATGCCATCATGTATATTTTTATGTGGCTGTTGTTTTTCTCTTTCCGCCACAGAATAAAATGGTCCTGGATGATCATTCTGGGGATGGGACTGGTCTATCTGGCCAATTTTATCTTGTCTTACAGGCTGGGATGGAGTGTGGCGTCTGGGTTTAGGGATGTGATGGTTTCCACCCTGAATTCCCAGGGAGCTTCCGTGGAACCAGTCTTTGGAAGTGTGGTTTTCCGGGAAGAGATACGTCGGGAATTTGGCCTTCTGGAGATTTTTACCCGGAATGATTTTGGCATGGTGGTTGACAGGGTGAGAGGAACAGGATTTGAGTCAGGAGGGTTCGGATCCAGCTTTTTTGCGGAAGCATATTTTATGGGATTCCCTCTGGGAATGGTTTTTACAGTGCTGGCGGGAGTGTGTACAGGCATCCTGGAATGTGCCTGCAGGGCAGTGAAAAAAGGGGGAAGTGCGGAGTATGCCCAGATGCTTTTGTTTATGACCCTTCCAAACCTGATTTACCTGGGCAGGTCAAGCCTGAAAGATTTTATCTTTAAGACTATTATCACTGTCATTATACTGTGGACGCTGCAGTCTGTTGCAGGACACAGCTGCAGGGGCAGCAGGCAGGAAGGCGTGTTATGAAAATTATACGGTTTATGGGAGGCTTAGGAAATCAGCTGTTTCAATATGCCTATTACAGGAAAATGCAGCAGGCGGACCAGGAGACTTTTGCGGATCTGACGGCTTATGAGAGGCAGAGTTTTCACTATGGATTGGAGCTTGAAAGCGTGTTTGGAGTGGAGCTGTCCACGGCGCGGCTGCAGGACATCAGGAGACTTGGCTATACCTTCTCTCCAGGGGACAGGCTGCGCAGGAAGTTTCTGCCTCGGAAGAAAACATTTTACAGCGAGAAAGTGATTGGATTTGACCAGGAACTGGAGAATTTGACACAAAAGGATGCGTATCTGGAAGGGTATTGGCACAGTCACAGGTATTTTTATCCGGTTCAGGAGCAGCTTCAGAAGGAGCTTCGGTGCCGCCGGGAGCTTTCGGCGCGCTCTGCCGGGGCAGTCCGGCAGATCAGGGACAGCAATGCCGCAGCGGTGCATATCCGGCGGAAGGATTTCCTGGATCCAAAAAATTCTTTTCTGGTCAATCTGAGCGAAACAGAGTATTACACGCAGGCTCTGAAAAAGCTGCAGGAAGCCATGGGAGAAGTGGTTTTGTATGTGTTTTCTGATGACATGGAGTGGGCGAGAGAACATATCTTCCTGAAAAACAATGTTTATGTGGACTGGAACAGGGGGGAGGAGAGCTGGCAGGATATGATCCTGATGTCCTACTGTAGAAGCGCGGTCATTGCCAACAGTACCTTCAGCTGGTGGGGAGCCTGGCTGAATCCCCTGGGGCTGAAAAAATATGTGGTATGTCCCGGGAAATGGTACAGTGTGGCGGCAGTAGGGGGAAGGAAGGTCCGGACAGAGGATCTTGTTCTTCCAGGTTGGGAGACAGTATAGATGCAGGGCAGATATACCACACTTATTAAGAATATGCTGATTTTTGGGCTTGGGCTGCTGGGGTCAAAATTTGTACAGTTCATGCTCCTGCCGTACTTTACCAATGTGCTTTCCACAGCAGAGTATGGAATCATTGACCTGACAGTGACCTTTGTGGGGCTGGCAGTCCCGGTGGTTTCCCTGGAGCTGTCTGACGCCATGCTCAGGTTCGGACTCAGCGAGGATACGGACAAGAAATCTCTGTTCAAAAACGGGGTTATGGTGTTGCTTGGGGCTTCTCTATTTGTCCTTTTGCTGTCTCCCCTTCTGGTATTTTACAAAAGTATTTCACCCTGGAAATGGTACATAGTAATACTGGTGGTGCTGCAGTGTTTTAAGACTAATTTTGCCCTCTTTGTCAAGGCAGAGAACAAGGTGGTGGTGTACTCTGTGGACAGCATTCTGACGGCACTTGTCACAGCCGGAGCAGATGTAGTGTTACTGTCGGTTTACAGGAGAGGAATCTCCGGGTATTTTACCGCTGAGATCCTGGGGAATCTTGTCTCCGTCTGTTTTCTGTTCCTGGCAGGAGGTCTGGGACGATATTGGGAATGGGCCAGGCCTGTGGACTGGAAACTTCTGACTCAGATGCTGAAATATTCCGTTCCTTTGATGTTTAACGCGGTCTCATGGTGGATTACCAGTTTTTCTGACAGGGTGGTACTGGATCTGTTTTTTTCTTCCACAGATGTGGGGATTTACTCGGTTGCCGCAAAGGTGCCTGCGATTATCACAACACTGCTGTCTGTGTTTACTCAGGCATGGATTATCTCTGCGGTAAAGGAATATGAGAAGGAAAGAAATGTGCTTTTCTTTGAAAAGATATATCATACGTACTCTGCTCTGTTATTTTCCATGGTTTCTGTGGTGATGCTGTTGATCCGGCCAATGATGAAAGTATATGTGGGGGAAGCTTTCTACGGAGCCTGGTATTATGTGCCTCTGCTATTGATTGGGACGGCGTTTCTTGGAATCAGCAATTACTATGGGGCGGTCTATGCTGCGGCAAAGGCCAATCTGCTGGAGATTAAATCTACAATTTTGTGCGCTGGGAGCAATCTGCTGCTGAATCTGCTGCTGATTCCCCGTCTGGATATCCTGGGAGCGGTTCTCGCCACCATGATGTCCTATGTGATAGTTGTCATTGTGCGGATTGTTGACACAAAGAAAATTATGAAACTGGGAATGGGGAAATGGGATCTGGGGGTGGGATTCTGCCTCCTGTCCCTGGAGGCGGTTCTTGTTATGCATGACTGCCAGATCTCTGCCGCCTTGACCATGGCGATGGTCTGTGGGATGAATTTCAGAAAAGTAGTGAGGGTAAAAAGTTTAGAAAACAGTGAAACAGGATAATAATGGATGTGTCGTGGTGGAATAAAACATATGGAAATATTGATTTGCAGACAAGGACTTTTTGGCGGGACGGATAAACTGCTGGACAGATTATATGGCTGGCTTAAAGGGGAGAATTACAGCGTTGACATATGCTGTCTGAGTGAAACAGAAATGGACAGATTGAGGAGATGTTATGAGCTTGTCATAATCCCCTCCTCTCAATTAGGGAATCTATATGAACTTAGTAACAGAGGAATACGGATAAAAAGAGTTCTTATGTGGATCATGGGAATGGGTGCATTTTCTGATGCCTATTACAATTATCCTGCCTCGTCCTTTTTTGATAAAATGCTGCAGGTTTTATACAAAAAGGAAGCGGAAGCAGCACTGAAATGGCTGCTCAGAAAGAGAGCTGTGGTATTTACTGACAGTGTGGGAATTTACAATACATTTCAGGTATTTCATATGAAATGCAGCGATACCTGCCAGGAGAATATCGTTCCAATCGCAATCAATGTTCCCAGTGAAAAATTATATCCGTCTCACGATAACCGAAAAAGCCTTATAAATATTTCCTGGATTGGGAGAGTGTCCACTGACTTTAAGGAGATCCCTCTCAGGCATCTGCTGCAGGACTTGGACGATTGGGCTAGGACACAGAACGCAGAAGTGGAATTTACCATTGTGGGAGATGGAGATGCACTGGAGCGGATCAAAAAAGAGGCAGAAAACGTCAGTTATAGAGTAAATTTTATACAAAATATTCCAGATCGGAAGAGCGTCGTGTAGGGAAAGAGTGTAGATCTCGGTG
>CAJUNZ010000082.1 GCA_910587755.1 uncultured Acetatifactor sp.
TAGAACGCCATATTCAGTCTTGGATTGGAAAGGTTCAAAAATTGTAAACTACTATCTGGTAACATACCATTCCTTTTCGAACATATTCTGTGAGCTCCATCTGATAGCTACTGTACCTTCCACCATAGATATTTCCCTGATCCGTTACGAACATTTCCGTCATCCCTACCGCCAAGCCAATCTCGTTACAGTATCCTGGTCTGGCTATTACTTTTGCCTGTAAGTGGACATCTATTTTGATCTTACCCTCCTTGGGGTAAAGGTGAATAAATAGCTGCCTGCTGTACTGATTGTTGTCTGTGAGCGGGATAAAGACCCTTTTCCTGTTCTCCTTTGTGGAAATGTAAATACCATGGCTGCTGCCATTGTTCCCATACCGATATGCTTTTGCAGTCACTGAAAATCCGTTTTCCGCATTTGTATGCATTTTCTGCAAATGCTTTCTTACCTGCCTGCGCAGATATTGGTTTAGTCTGTGTTCATCCACTCCGGTACGGATGCTGTCGTAGCTTTCCTGCCACTCCTGCCTCAGCGTTATTGGCTTTTCCAGAAGAATTGTCTCAAAGCACTGGCTTTGTTTCATGACAAATCGCAGGTAATGCCTATCTTCTGGCGTCAGGTTAAGATTTTTCCGAATATTTTTCTCCACCTTGTTTTTTGTATACGACCAGCGACTTTTAATATCACCCAGCGCATCAAATATAGCACAATAGAAAAATACCGATGGCAGACCCAACCGAGTGCGGAGACCGCTCGCTGTCATTTCATTCTGCACAGTATATCCAGGGTATATTTTAGGCAGACTGCCTATTCCACTGTAATGCTGGTAAACATAATTTTTAACCTGGCAATAATCTTTGGCAATAGCTTCCAGTTTCTCCATGTCCGCATTTGGTACAAGTTTTCCGCTGTACTGGTGGACAGTCTTAAATACAGATTTCTCTGCCAAGCTCAACTTTCCTTCCTATACACTTCTCTCTATAATGTGCCATATACTCTGGTTTCAAATAGAGGATTGCGACTAGTAAAAACAACAATTGAGGTTTTCGTAGAATATTTATTTCTACGAAAATCTCCTTTACGACCACAGTCTTCCAGGCCCCCTCTCCCTTTTGACCAGAATTTTGACGGTAAATAGAATTTTTACAGGTTTGTATTCCCCCTAGTACACATCCTTTCAAAGGCAGGTATACTCCTGCCTTCCGGGCCTTGGTCTGTTATTTTCTCTGACGGACATTTTGACGGCGAATAGATTTTTTCTTCAAAAAACCGACCGAAAGAATCTATTCTGGCGATTAAGAAAGTAAAAAAACATGCCGATAGAAGAAAAAATAGGGATAGAATTTGCCAAAATATTTTATATATGAACAGTTTTGCTGGAAATTTTTATTCTGCAAAAGGCATTGACAAAATATTTGGCTATATATATAATTAATGAAGTGGTTTTAAACCCGAAAGAGGTTTCGTAGAAATAAATATTCTAAGAAAATTTTGCGCTTACTTCTACAAATATATCTTCAAATTTTTCTTTTCTGTTTACTTAATTTCTTATCATAGGTTCATACATATTGTTCAATCACTACAAATACAATAGAAATCCTATGACAAAAACACCTCCAGAATCATACTTTCTGGAGGTGTATCTGCTCGAAATCTTTTGTATTAAATTGTATTAAATCTTCTCAATCACACAGCTGTGTTTCTTTGTCTTCTCATCATAATTGTTCCCGGCTATCACAATCTTCCCACAGTAATCCTTCAGCGCTACAGGATAGTTGTTCTCCCTGATCTGCTCCACAGCTCCCTCTGAGGATTTATTCCATTTCAACTCAACCACCAACGCCGGAAGCATTGACTTCTGCTTTGGCAGGAACACCACATCCGCAATCCCTTTCCCTGACGGAAGCTCCTCAATTTTCAGGTACTGGTCCACGGCGGCAATATACGCAAACTTGACCACATACCGTAGCGCCTGTTCATTGTTGTAGAACGTGGGCGCATACTGCGTAGCGCGTATCTCCTCTATGGCCCTGGCCACAGCGTCTTCATTTCCCCCTATGGTATCCTCCAAAAGTTTCCGTGAACGACTGATCAGCTCCATCCACCTGGGGCTTGCTGGCTGGAGGACTATGGTTTTCTACCGGGGACTTGATCAGCTCCATCCACCTGGGGCTTGCACCTGTCCCCTCAAGGATTTCCTCAAACTCCGTCCGCACCTCTTCATTGGGAATGCGCGCCGTTCCGTCTTCTGCATGCCAGGTCAGATAACCCAGGTGAATCAGCAGGGTCAGCACATCATCCCTGCTTCTGAATGTCTCAAAGTCATTTGCAAATCTACTGGTTCTGACCTGGATTTCTTCTCCCCCTATAAGCCGTGCAACGATCTCCTGCAGCCCCTCAAAATCCATATTGATATATGTCAGCAGCGATTCCGCCGCAGAAGTTTTCTGCCAATAAGAGCCAAACTTCTTCTTCCTCATGGCCATCATAACCGAATAGGGATTGTATACTGCACCCACCTCCGGGAAATCATACCCGTCATACCAGCTCTTAGCATCCTCAAAGCTCATCCCGCAGCCTTCACACAGCCTCTTTACTTCCCCTTCCGTAAAACCGGTAAACTCCGCAAATTCGCCTGGATCCAGCATCGGATACTCAATAAAATCCGAGATCGCCGACTGGGAACCATCCTTCTTGATAGGCAGAATCCCTGTCAAATAGGCGGCCGCCACCGCCCTGGGCGTAAAACTGCTATTCTTAAACCACTCCCTTAGCAGATTCAGATATGCTGACTGAACCTCCCTGTCATTCTTCCCCTCGCGGATCAGAGCATCCCACTCATCAATGATAAATACAACTTTCCTGCCCGTCTCTTCCACACAGCGGATCAAATCTTCCACAAAGCTTTCCCCGGCAGCAAGCCCCGGAGCCATGTTTTTCAATTCTCTGTGAAGAGTATCCACAATTACATTGGGCACATCCGCCATTGACACCCTGCGCCTCTTTGCCTCAGAGATAAAACTGGTAATGTCAAGATTTATCACATAATACTGATTCAGGTGCGTCAGATACCCTTCCGTCTCTGCAATCTCTTTATCATCAAAAAGCCCATGTGAATCGCAGGAACAGTCATAATATGCGCAAAGCATCTTTGCCGCAAAAGACTTGCCAAACCGCCTGGGCCTGCTGACACAGATCAGATTGTCTACTGTGTCCATCACCTGATTCACCAGACCGATCAGTCCCGTCTTATCCACATATTCACTGTTTACAATTCTTTGAAATCCACTGTTCCCCGGATTCAAATAAATTCCCATGTAAACTCCCCCACAGGTCTCCCCAGGCATTTCCTCTCCACAGCTCTCGCTCCTACACCCCCTGGACGCAATTTGCCATCAGCATGGCGATGGTCATGGGACCCACACCCCCCGGAACAGGAGTGATCGCGGAAACATGGGGCGCAACGCTGTGAAAATCCACATCCCCGCAGAGCTTTCCCTCCTGGTTTCTATGGATCCCCACATCAATAACCACAGCGCCTTCTTTGATAAAATCCCCATCCACAAACTGCGGTTTTCCCACAGCCACCACCAGAATATCCGCCCTCCTGGTGATCTCCTTCAAATTCTTTGTCCTGGAATGGCACACCGTCACCGTTCCATTCTCCCTCAGCAGCAGCATGGCCATGGGCTTGCCCACGATATTGCTCCTGCCCAGCACCACACATTCCTTCCCCTCTATCTCTATACCGGACCGTTTTAGCAGCTGGATCACCCCTGCAGGCGTGCAGGAGACATAACCCGGCCTGCCGATACTCAGATTTCCCACATTCACAGGGTGAAAGCCGTCCACATCCTTCTCCGGAGCAATGGCGGTGAGCACCAGATCCTGGTCAATGTGATCCGGCAGGGGAAGCTGCACCAGGATCCCATTCACGTCCTCTCGCCCATTCAGCTCCCTCATCAGGGCAAGCAGCTCCTCCTGGGTAGTTTCCTCCGGCAGCTGGTAGGAAAGAGAGCGAATGCCCACATACTCACAGGCCTTCTTTTTATTGTTCACATACACCCCCGATGCCGGATCGCTGCCCACCTGCACCACAGCCAGGCACCGCTCCACCCCCTGGGCCTTCAGAGCCGCTGCCTTTTCCCTCAATTCATCCTTAATCTCCTGGGAGATCCTTTTGCCGTCTATGATCTGATACATATACTTCTCCTCTGGCCGAACACCAGGCACAAAATCCAGGACATGCCCTGGCGCACAATTCCTTTTCCCAAAAAACAGCAGGCCACCTCCTGAGCACGCAAATTCTGCCTGCCCTATCAGATATCTCTAATACACATATGGCGTCCTGCCTGTAATCTCTTTATAGCAGCTGAGTATCCCGTCCAGCGGCACACACCAGTATCTTTGGGGATCCGACGAAAACGCATAGGCCATACAGATAAGGTTTCCATAGCCGTCCAGGACCGCCGAACCGGAGTCCCCCTGCACCAGCTTCACCGTCACCTCCGTATGGTTGAGATGTTCATACCACTCAAAATCCTGCTTGATCTTGATCAGATGCCCCCTGGTGGTATGCATCAGTCCCCCGGACCGATCCACCCGCTCCAGACCGATTTGAATCCCCTGTCTGTCCAGCCCCTCCCAGTAGGACATGTCAATGTGTACGGTCATCAGCTTGTTCAGCAGTTCCTGGGGAACATCCTCCAGGGCCACCCGGGCCACCCCCACGTCATATCCCTCACTGGTGCCCAGAGCCTCCCCCGGCACCCTGGTGCCGTCAAAAAAGTACACATCCCACTGGTCGTGTTTTTCCACCACATGACGATTGGAACAGATATATATGCTGTCCTGGGTGATCTCCATAATATAGCCGGAACCGGAACTGTAGCCGCCCCGGCCTGTGGCATGGTAGAGCTGCACCAGCGCCGGACGCAGATCTTTCAGGGCGGCGTCCAGATCTTCCTGCTCGGAGGCTCCGGCGTCATACACATTGGGCGCTCCAAGGATTGTATCTACACGGTAGTCAATTTGGCGGCGGCCGATCATGCTCTGTATCTCCTCAGGGGATGCCACCGTCACCTGGGCCTCCCCCACGGACTCAAGACCGCACAGATCGGAAACCAGATAGCGCAAGGTATATACGCCTTCCTTCTCCGCGTTGACCAGGTCGTCATCCACCTCTATGCACTCCGTCAGGTCCCCGTCCCGCCTGTCCCAGGCCTCCACGTTCTCCAGATAATCCGGTTCACTTCCCGGAACCATATAGAAATCATGAAGCCCGGCAAAGACAGGAGGCGTATCCACAATGACCCGCACCCTGCCCCAGGACTCGTTGCCGGCCCTGTCCCTGGCAAGAATTTCCAGGTCATATTCCCCGGTGCGGTCGAAAGAGATCTCCTCCAGAGTCACACCCTCCCGCAGGAAAAAAGTCTGCACCTGGGTGTCCACATCCATCACACCCTCAACCACATCCTCCACCCTGCAGGCAGTGTCCACAGCCAGGTAGACAGGCCCTTCTTTCCAACGGATCTCAGGCGCCACCGTGTCCTGGATGGTGATTGTATACGCAAACTGACTCCCCCCATGGCGGACCACCGCCTCATAGGTTCCCGTGCGTCCCTCGTTCACCCCGGACAGATCCAGCTCCCCCAGATTCACAGACCATTCCGTGCCCGAAATATAGTCCGTGATCTCCCGGCTGATCCTTGTCCCATACTCATACGTGGCCTCGCTGAATACCGGCGCCACCTGATAGACTTTGAAATAAAAGAGAAAAATACCCACGGCAAGCAGTAGGCCGCTCGTCACAATAACCGCTATCTTCCATTCGGCATGCTTCCTGCCGGTTCTTTTTACTTCCATACTCATACCGCCCTGCCCGCCCTTCGGCAGGCATCTGTTCTGTCGTTAAAATCCATTCCTCCCGATGTCCGGAACACTTCCCTCATATACAGAAAATACCCTCTGCAGAACCCTGTTGTTTCCATCCGGTTCATCCGAAGACATCCCTTACTCACTGTAAAATATTCTCTGCAGGACCTGGGTTTCTCCCGTCCAGTTCATCCAAAGATGTCACTCACTGTAAAATACTTTCAAAGCATCCAGGGCATATTTTGTGTCCTTCACCCCCGCTGTCTCCACCGCCGAGTGCATGGCAAGCTGGGGAAGCCCTATATCCACACTGGAGACGGATACATGGGCCGTGGAGATATTGCCCAGGGTGGATCCTCCCGGAATATCCGAACGGTTGGCATAGGACTGGCAGGGTACATCGGCCGCCTTACAGATGCCCCTCATCCTGGCCGCAGATACCGCGTCCGTGGTATACTTCTGGCCCCCGTGAAATTTAATCACAATCCCCCCGTTGACGCGGGGTCTGTTGGTGGGATCAGACTTTTCCGGATGGTTCGGATGCATTGCGTGAGCATTGTCCGCAGAGATCAAAAAGCTTCCCGCGGTCAGCCTCAGATACCCGGTTCTGCCCTGCCCCAGACCCTTGGATATCCTCCACAGCACATCCTCCAGAAACGTGGAATCCGCTCCCTGTTTTGTGCCGCTTCCCACCTCCTCATTGTCGAAAACAGCACAGATATTCACATACTCCTGAGGCATACTTTCCAGAAAAGCCCTGCTGGAAGCGTAGACACACTGCAGATCATCCAACCTGGGAGACAGAACAAAATCTCCTCCCTCTCCCAGGATTCTGCCCTTCTCCCTCACATACAGAAACAAATCCTGTCCCAGAATATCCTCCTGTTTCACCCCCGCCGCTTCGGCAACCCGCTCCATCAGAAGCTTCTTCTCTTCCTCCTGGCTGGCTGACCCAAAAAGAGGAAGCATGTCCGTCTGGGGATTCAGCTCGCCGTTCTCAGCAGTCCCCCTGGTCAGATGGATGGCCACACTGGGGATCACCAGCAGATCCTGGTCAATATTGACAAGCCTGGTCTCCACTCCCTCTCTCCCTTGCACCGCCACGCGCCCTGCCACAGAGAGACAGCGGTCCATCCAGGTAGACAGAATCATGCCGCCATATTTTTCCGTATTCAGCTTTACATAGACTCCCTCCACAGACATCTCAGGGGACTCCTTGACCTTAAAACAGGGCGAATCGCTGTGGGATGCACAGATATGGAATCCCTTAACCCCGCTCCCGTCTGCCGGCAGGCGGAAAGCGATCAGAGAGGAGTCATTTCTTGTGACAAAATATCCTCCGCCGGCCTGAATTTTCCACTCCCCGGCTTCCTTCAGTTCCTGGAATCCCTGCCCCTCCAGGTCCGCTTTCAAGTTCTCCACCGCCTGGAAGCAGGTGGGACTTTTCTCTATAAAATCCAACATTTCCCTTGCACATTTCTGATATTCTTTCATTATAATCTCCCTGTCTCCTCTCCGGCCAGTACAGCTTTCACATAAAGAGTCCCTTTTCTTCCTCACCCTGCGTACAGAATTCCCTGAGCCACCTCACGGGCCTTCTCCTGCCCACAGAATATTTCGGCTATTGCCAGGGCAAAATCCACCGCCGTTCCCATTCCCCGGGAAGTAACTACATGTCCATCTACCTCTACCGGCCCCTGCGTAACCTGCGCCCCCTCCAGATGACTCTCAAATCCCAGATAACAGCAGGCCTTCCTTCCCCGAAGGATGCCCCTGTGTCCCAGAATGCTGGGCGCCGCACAGATGGCTCCGATATACCTGCCGGCCTTGTGGAACTCATCCACCTGGGCCATCAGTCCCTCATGGGCCTCCAGGTTCTTAGTGCCCGGCATACCCCCCGGCAGCACAAGCATAGCGTATCCCGGCACGTCCGCCTGGGAGAACACCTTGTCCGCCCGTACCCCCACTCCGTGAGAGCTCTCCACCACTCTTTCCTCCGTCACAGAGACTGTCTCCGCCTCCAGGCCGCACCTGCGGCAGATATCCACCACGGTCAGCGCCTCGATCTCCTCAAAGCCCTCCGCCAGAAAAACCCCAATCTTTTCCATAATCCCAGTCCTTTCTTTTTTACTCCCAAAACATTCTCCCTACAGTATACACATTTACTGCAAATATTTCAATTAATACCTTTGGATTTAGACCAAAAATATGATATAATTAAAGAAAGATACACACAAAAAACAAAATAAGCAAAAGACAGGAGAGACAGCTATGGAAATAGAACGCAAATTTACTATCAAAGAACTGCCTGCAGACCTGGAGAGCTACCCTTACCGCCACATTGAACAGGGATACCTGAACACTTCGCCGGTGGTGCGTGTCCGCAGAGAAGACGATGAGTATTACCTCACTTACAAAGGCAGCGGCATGATGGCCAGAGAAGAATTCAACCTTCCCCTGAATCAGGAAGCCTACTATCACCTGCGGGAAAAAGTGGACGGCAGAATTATCTCAAAAAAAAGATACCTGATCCCCCTTCTGCACCCTGACTTCCAGGAGAGGGACGGTTTCCCGGTCCCCCCGGCAGATTACCATCTTACCATAGAACTGGATGTCTTCGACCCGCCCTTTGCCCCCCTGGTCATGGCAGAAGTGGAGTTTGGCAGCCGAGGCGCAGCGGAAGCCTTTCTGCCGCCCAGCTGGTTTGACGAGGATGTCACCTACCGGGCCGAATACCACAATTCCTACATGGCTCTACAGTCCGGATTCAAGCCAGGCTGACCTCCTGCTCTCCATCCAGTCCTCTCTCGGAAAAACTGCAGAAAGCCGCAGGCCAAGACCTGCGGCTTTTTCATAACCGCACAAAAAGGCGCGAAGCCCGAACCTTTCGTGTTCTGCTTCGCGCCATAAGATGCGGAATGAGGGATTTGAACCCTCACGCCTTGCAGCACAAGAACCTAAATCTTGCATGTCTGCCAATTCCATCAATTCCGCCTGGCTAAAAACCATGTCAGAAGCCCCGAGACCGGAAAAACGACACGACTGCCGTCCCCTATCCGTCTTAAAGCAGCTAAAGGAATTATACCCTCTGTCCCCCAGCCTTGTCAAGCACCAGCTTTTCATTCCGCAACCTTTTTGAGGACATCTTTCAGCCCCATTTCCTCCAGAACAATCTCTATGCCCTCTCCGCCACTCTTTTTCCCGCCTTCTTCCCAGGAACATCCTCCCCCATACGGCTGATGATATTTCTGTGGATACGCACCAGAAAAAATGTGCTCAAGGCCAGACTGGCCAGTTCCGCGATGGGGAAAGCCCACCAGATCCGGTTCACATTTCCCGTCAGGGAAAAAAGCCAGGCCACCGGCAGAAGCACACAGAGCTGCCTGGCAATGGAAGTAATCATGCTGTACACTCCGTTTCCCAGCGCCTGAAACACACTCCCCACCACAATACAGTAACCTGCAAAGCAGAAGCTCAGGCTGATAATCCGCAGGGCCGGAATGCCGATTTCCAGAAGCCCGGAAGAAGCCTCCCCGTCAAACAGACCAATCAGCTGTCCTGGTAGAAGCTGCATCACCACAAGACCTGCCAGCATGATACAAACCGCATACCGAATGCTGCTCTTGATGGTGGCTGTCACACGCTCCCGGCTGCCTGCCCCGAAGTTGTAGGCGATAATGGGCACCATGCCATTGTTGAGCCCAAAGATGGGCATAAAGATAAAACTCTGGAGCTTAAAATAGATCCCAAACACCGTCTGGGCCGCGCCGAAAGCCTCCAAAATCAGATTCATGCCGTAGGTCATCAAAGACCCTATAGCCTGCATGATAATGGAAGGAATTCCCACCTTGTAGATACCGCCGATAAGGCTTTTATCAGGCCGAAATCCCCGGAAAGTCAGGTGCAGCTCCCGGTTAAATTTCAGGTTGAACACCACGGCCAGAACGGCCGCAGCCATCTGCCCTGCCACCGTTGCAGCAGCCGCTCCCGCCACTCCCATCTCGGGCAGACCAAACCAGCCAAAGATCAGTATGGGGTCCAGAACCAGGTTGATGAGAGCTCCCGCCCCCTGGGTAATCATGGCATATATGGTCTTCCCGGTGGACTGGAGCAGACGTTCAAACACCACCTGCATAAAGATGCCAATCCCTGCCACGCAGCAGATAGTCAGGTAGGATACACCGTATTCCCTCACCTGTTGAATGGGAGTCTGGCTCTCAAAAAACGGCCTGCTGGCAAAGATTCCCACCAGGGCAAATGCCACATAGCTCACCATCTCAATAAAGATACCATTTACCGCAATGGTATTGGCCTTTTCAAACTCTTTCTCCCCCAGTGTCCTGGACAGAAAAGCGTTGATTCCCACCGCCGTTCCCACGGAAACTGCAATCATCAGGCTCTGAATGGGAAACGCCAGGGACACTGCCCGCAGGGCCTGCTCGCTGACCCGTGACACAAAAATGCTGTCCACAATGTTGTACAGGGCCTGCACCAGCATGGATATCATCATGGGCAGGGACATGGATACCAGCAGCCTGTCCACTGGCATAACCCCCATCTTATTTTCCGTCTGCACTGTCTTCTTCTGTTCCATTTCTGTTACCTCTCCCCGGCCTGTAAAAGGCCCCTTTTCTGATTCTGTCTCAGACATGTCCCTCATTCTATCATGGTTTCAGACAAAAAACAACTTTTTATTTACACGGTATCCATATGGTAGTATAATTGGAATTGATATCATTTACGAATCTGTCTCACTTTTAAGGAGGGATTTCATATGGCTTTGATTACCTGTCCCGAATGCGGAAGAGAAGTCTCCGACAAGGCAGCCAGCTGTCCCGGCTGCGGAGCCCCTGTTGACACTTCTTCCCGGAAAAAATACTGTCAGCACTGTGGATCACAGATCGATCAGAACTGTGTAGTCTGCCCTATGTGCGGAAAACAGGTTGCGGAACTGAACAGCCAGCCTGGACCCACACCCATAATCGTCAACAATAACGCCTCCTCCAGCTCAGCCTCCAGTGCAGGAACCCCCGCTCCGGGCGGATACACAGGGGGACGGCCTGTGAACAAACTGGTCTACTGCCTCCTTGCCCTCTTTGTGGGCGGAATCGGTATCCACAAATTCTACGCCGGAAAAATCGGCATGGGAATCCTCTATGTCCTTTTCTGCTGGACAGGAATTCCTGCATTGATTGCCTTCATTGAATTTATTATCGGCCTTTGCAAGACAGCCGACCCTTATGGAAATATCTGGCTGTAAAGTCACAGTCCCCGCAGGGTAAAAAGTCCTGGAGACTCCCCTTTTCCACAGAGCCTCCAGGGATGCTGCCAACTCCTTTGGGTTTCTATAACAGGCGTATCAGCCATTTCCGTTCTATCTTTTCCACAGGCCCCGTATCGTCAGCTCTGGCCACTTTCATGAGTTTCCGCTCCCATGTTGTATACATCCGGATTGTCAAGGATGCCCCATTATCCCCCTCTTTCCTTATGGCTTCCTCTATCTGGCGGAACGTACATCCTTCGTGCAGCAGCTGCTTTATTGTTTCCGCAAACGACTTGACCTTCCTGGTGGTATTGTACAGACCATGTACCGGGTTGAAGTATTGGGACTGGCATCTTCTTAACGCCGCATAGGATATTCCCACTTCCGCCGCGATCTCTTTACGTGTCCATCCCAGCCCTGTCAGTTAGCCAAAAGCTTAATGGATTTATCCATATGCGGCATCTCCATGACAAAAATAATCTGTTATCAGTATACCGCATTTATCCAGAACAATCATTTGCTTTTAACTAACTTCGGAAAGAACCCATTTTCCCTTGACTTTTACGCGCATTATGCGCACAACATAATTGTAAGGAGGATTTTATGTTATTTGTATATCCTGCCATCTTCCACAAGGAAGCCGAATCCTACTGGGTGGAATTTCCCGATTTGAAAGGATGCAATACCTACGGTTCCACCATTCCGGAAGCTATGGAAATGGCACAAGAAGCTCTTCTCTCCAAAATACAGGCTTAACACCTATCAGCTACCCCGATCTTCATATCAAGCACCCAACCAAAAAGGGACGTACAACTGTAAAGCATCCTGACAAAAACATCCCTACTAAAACACTAAAACAAATTAAGAACAGTCGGGGCTAACATTTAGGTAGACCCGGCTCCCTCCCGGCAAATCTGATTAAGAAGGTCATTTCCATGAAACAAGTAGAACGATGTTTTTATCCTGCTGTTTTCACTTACGAACCCGGCCAGGAAATCGCTGTGGATTTTCCTGATCTGAAATGCGCCACCAACGGCGTAAATGATGATGCCCTTTTATTCGCAAGAAAACTTCTCGGCTGCGTCCTTTATAGACTGGAAGAAAATGCAGAAGAAATTCCTACCCCCACTCCTTTGACAGAGGTAGACACTCAGCCAAATGAACAAATTGTACTGGTAGATGTATATATGCCGTCTATCCGTCAGGCACGCGTTAACCGCTCTGTCAACCCTACTGTAACATTACCTGCATGGCTCAATGCCGCCGCATTAGAGCGCAATATTAACTTTTCTTAAACATTACAAGACTCTCTCAAATCTCAACTTCACTTAGTTTTATGGCGATAAGGAAGTATTAACGACAACTTATCATTAACGCTGACAAACAGAGTGCAAAAAAGATATAAGATTGTAGATATTCAAAACAGTATCACCAAACAAACTGATACTACAGTAATTTCCTCGTGGGTCGAAAAGCAAAATAAGTATATTGCTAATAATGATATACCCATTTTGCTTATATTAATGATTAGTGTTTTGATATATAGAAAAATGCACATTACTATGCTAAAATAACAAACAGAAATCTATGAAACAATATGGCTAAAAGGTAGGTAGTAAATATGGGAACGACAAAAGTATTATTAGTAGGAGTGTGTAAATATTTAACAGTTAAGTGTTCTTCTTTGCCTATGTGCAGAAATGATTTATTTGCAATGAGAAAGGCTCTTGTCAAAGGGTTAAATATAAGCCCAGGCAATATACACTTGTGTGGTGAAACGGGTATTGTAACAAAGAATGATTTTATTGCGTCAATATACACTGTACTTAAAGATATAT
>CAJUNZ010000083.1 GCA_910587755.1 uncultured Acetatifactor sp.
TAAGACCGCCCAGCCCCTCCACCGCATGTTTATCCTCATCGGTATAATCGTTGCTGGATAAGTCCTTGCCTTCTTCCGTATCCACTTTGCCTGCCAGGCCTGTGCGGAGTTCCGTGACGATTTCCGTTTTCAGTGAATCCACCGCCTCCTGGAAGTCTTCATAGGTGACATACATAACTGCCGGATTTATGACGGTCACTTCCGCCACTCCGGACACCGTCAGGGTCAGGCGGACCCTTCTCTTCACCGCAGCCTTCCCGGTGCTGGCTGTGATGTACTGGGCATCCTCACCGCAGTTGTCATATACATAGAGTTTTTCTCCGTCTTCCGTCTCCACCAGAATGCCAATTTCCCGAAAATAATAGCTCTCTTCCCTCTCCGGAATCTCTACCGTGACAGTGCATGCCGCATCCACAAGGGTGATTCCCAAATCTGTAATCTCATACAACGGATGTACCAGGCCTTCCAGGGCCTGGAAATCCTCCGGAGGATTTCCGTCCCCCACCACAACGGATCTGATCTTCAGTTTCTTTGCCGTCTGGGCCTGATTCAACGCCTTCCTTCCGCTCTCTGTCAGTGTCAATCCTTTCCATCCCACGATTCATGCCTCCTTGTCCATTTCATTCTTATTCATTTCATTCTTATTCGTTTCATTCTCCTTCATTTCCCATATGCTCTTTTCTCAAAATCCGAACATAGTAATGCAGAGTAAAATTTATCCCCAATAAGCCCCCCTTCTCTACTGCCTGTAAATCAAATGTCCCTCATCATTGATATAATACCTGTCCGCCTCCGGCACAACATCTGTATCCGCCATTAAGTGACCGTTCCTAATCCAGAATCCCGCCGCACCGGCGCCGGACGTCTCCATCCACAGATGACCGTTCCTTACCATAAAAGAGCTGAACGGTACACTGTCCCGCAGTCTCAGGATATCCATTTCCTCTGCTGTACCTCCTGCATAGATTCCTCCTCCCAATACAGCAAAGGTATCCTCCCGAAGCTCTAAAATCTCTGCCTCTTCAAAAGCTCCGCCCGCATACACCACCGCGGTTCCCTCTGGTATTTCATAAGTAACCCATGCTGCTATGTTGGCCGGAAGCATGATGCCCAGGATGTATTCCACTTCCCGGCCCACAGGCGCTTCACCCGTATCCACCTGCACCCACAGGCCGTATCCTTCTTCAAAATTGTGGGAAACGGAAATCTTCCCCTCCTCACAGGGGATTCCCCTCAGGCGTTCCAGAAGCATCCTCCAGGTATAGGGTCGGACGTTATACCACCTGCCAAGCACAGCCATACGCCTGGATTCCAGATCCTCTCCTTTCACCGGAACAATCCCCAGGAGCTTCTCAAATCTGAAGATTCCATACTCATCCGCCGTCAGGATGAATTCATTTCTCAGAACGTAATCCGTCCCTTCCCAGACGAGCCTGAATTCCGGATCCTCCGCCTCCAGGGCTGTGTGTATCTCCCGATATTCCTGCAAAAACGGCGGCAGATAGGACACAAGCCTGGGCTCTCTCACCATGACACTGCACCTCCATATACAGGAATCTCATATGCACCCAGGACCAGATTTCCCTTGTTGCCGTTTATCCTGGTATCAGTCACATCCACCACACCCTCAAGCCCCAGAATACGGCTTTCCACCCGGGAGGAGCGCACCGTCAAAAAACCTTCCTGCGCCCACTGCATCCTTAGTTCCAGAAGATATGCCTCCACTGCAGCATCAATACTTTTCTGCAGACGCTCCCACCCATAGCCCGGTGCAAAGGTAATGCGGGTTTCCAATTCCACCGCGACTGCCGTCACTGCCCGCACCTTCACCACATGCCCTATGGGCGCCAGTCCGTACCCCTCACCGGCATTCTGTTCCGGGTCCAGGATCTCCTGAACATTCCGTACCAGGGTCTCAGAAGCAGCGCCGTATTCCGAATCCAGGATCACAGCTAAAACAGTACCTCCCACAGTCAGCTTTTTCTCCTCTGCGGCACGGTAAACACTGTCCAGCCAGTCTCTGGCTTCCCCCTCCACTGAGTCCCGGATTCCCTCATACCACCTGCGGACACCCTCCCCCGGCACCATGTCCGCCGGACGAATATCCCCGTTCCAGACCCTCTCCACTTTTGCTCCTCCCACTCCCGGAACAGCGTTGATCTTCTCCAGATAGTCCCGGACATTGCCGCCGAAAGCGCTTCCATTGAAACTATCCAGATACCTCCGGCGCAGGGCTTCCGTCTCCTCCTCATCCTCCCCTGGAATCAAAATCTCCGCCAGCTCTGCCGTCTGCAGACCAGGGATGTACTCCACCGGCACCAGGGTCCCTGAATACTGGTTTCCCACCCTCCCCGGCGTCTCGCACTGTACCATGTATTCCCCAGGCCCGGTCCGCTCCAGCACCACATAGTTCAGCTCTCCGGCGTTAAACCGCTGCCCGGTGACGTCAGTCCCCGCCGGAGTAAATATCCCTTTCAGTACAGCCTTTGTGGCCTCCCAGGGGGATATCCCCCTCTCCCTGCACCGCAGAATCAGGAATTCCCTGGAAGCCGTATCGCCGTATGCCTCCCGGAGAATGGTATCCAGTTCCATGTATAGAATCTGGAGCTCCACAGCCGCCGGGGAATGCGTATCCCAGATCACTGATCCCTCCCGCTTGTCCATCCTGTCCGATACCCGGGCAAGCATCCGGTTAAGAATCACATCATATGTAATATTCTCATACATTAAAAGTCCACCTCCCTTTCCGCCTGTATCTCCCCAAAAATGGTGTGCACCGTAAAGGACACATGGACCCTGCCCTTGCCGGGGAAAGCAAATTCAAAGCCATCCACCTCCTGTATCCTGTCATCCATAAGCAGGGCCTCTGTGATCCTCCTTTTCAGCTCCGGGCATACATAGGTCAAAGGCTCCCCGAAAAGATCCAGGAGCTCTATCCCATAATTCCAGGAATACATCACATACTGGTAACGCTCTGTCATAAGTATCTTATAGACTGCCTGCTTTACCGCCTCCAGTCCGTCCGTATAACCCCGGACACAGTTTTCATCCGGCTGCAACTTATAGGTCAGCCCCGGCTGTTCCCGTATCTGGAAATCCTTCTCCAGAAAAGCGCCTGTGGATGGAATCATCTCTCACCCTCCTATCCTATCCGGTCCAGTATCAGAAATTTCTGGCCCTCCTGCATTCTGACCAGGATCACCTGGTCTCCGGCCTGAAGACCGCTGCATATCCTGATTCTTTTCCGCCCTGCGGTTCTGTGGGTGTGTCCGGCAGACTGACTTCCTGTGCCGCCTCCCGGGACGTCATGGCTGTGTTCCTGCCCTTCCTCTTCCGTCTCCCAGTCCACTTCCGCCTCTGTCTCATAGTCGGTGACGTTCCGGGAAAGAATCAGCTGCCCCATGCCCAGTGTCAGCTTCTGCTCCACCTTCACCTGCAGCGGAGCAGTGCCCAACACCACGCCAAAACACACATTCACAGGCTTTCCCGCCGCCACCGCATCCACCGCCGCCCTTTTCATGGCTTCTACAAGCCTTCCCGCGTCAGCCAGTGAACTCACCTCCTCTGAGGGTCAGGTCCATCCGGCACTCCCCCTCCCTGTAGACCTGCCGGCAGGTTTCCACCAACATAAAACTGCAAAGTTTCCGGTCGCCCAGATCCAGTTTTACCGCCACCATGCTCCCGGCTCTGACCCTGCTGTCCCCAAAAGCGCCTGTGATCTTCAAGGTGCGGGTCTTTTTGTTGTAAAGTTTCAGCAGGGCGTCCGTCTTGGCTCTGCCGTTCTCCCCCTTCTGTAGGGTGTCGAAATACTGCAGGATCCCCCATTTGTTGATATTTGAGCCGTCCTGGACCATATAGACTTCCCTGTGTCCCGTATCCTCGTTGTCAAAAGTCAGTTTTATTTTATTGAATGTATTGCTGTCAATGGAAGATGCATACTCAAAGTTCTCCCCGGATTCCCGGTCAATCACCAGGTAAGCTCCCGGCTCTCCCACATACATGGCGGAGAGATTTTTCAGGGCAAGCTTCCCGAAATCATCATAGAGCACATACATTTCCCCGGTGTTCTGGAGGGTCAGGTCCAGGGCGTTTTCTATCATCTCCAGCAGGGATGTATTCTCCTCCACCCGGGAGGGGATCACATACCTGGTGTCCTCTATATCCCCGGCGCGGAGGGAAAAATCGGCCGCAGCGGCCCGGATGAACTGGGAGGCTGTCCTGTTTTCATAGACTCTGGTGTCCTTGTTTTTCAGGTAGCGGATCTGGTCATAGGCGGTGACGGCGACTATGTTCTCCTTATCTCGTTTTCTGCTGAACACAAAACCGAAAAAGATTCCTTTCCCGTCCACCTTCAGCCTCACCGCGCTACCCTCCGAAAAATCCAGCACCTCATCCTGCAGCACCTTAAAGATCAGTTTCCCGGGCGCTCCCCTGCGCTGAGTGGTCCACTCAATCCCCTCTTCCACTGCAGGAAAATAAACTTTTGTCCCAGATTCATTTCCAATCATCAATTCTATTTCCATGCCGTTTCTCCTGCTTATTATTCAAAGAACCAATAACCTGAGATTTGGATTTTCGGGACAGGAAAAGCACAGAATGCTTTATCCCGCCGGTATGGTCAGCACCTGCCCCGGATAGATCAGGTTTGGATTCCCGCCCACCACTTCTCTGTTGGCCTCATAGATCAGGGTGTATTTCCCACCGCTTCCATAAAATTTCTTAGCAATGGTCCAAAGACAATCTCCCTTCACCACCGTATAACTCCGGGCGGAAACCGGCGCAGGAGAGCTCGCCGTCTCCCTCTGGGTCTGGATGCCTGCCTGGGCTTTGGAAAAACTGATGTCCGCTGTCTTCGTACCGTAATCCCGGTACTGCTTCAGCCGGATTTTTACCGTCAGCTCAATGCCTTCCGCGGCGTCCTCCGTGATCCGGTAATCCTCCATGGATACCTTGATGTTGGTGGAAAAGAGCTCCCTGCCGTCAGGGTGCCTGCGGCACACAATGAACTGGAAAGGCTTTTTCGCTGTTTTCAGGGCCTCAAACTGCTCCAGGAAATACTCTGCCCCCTGGAATCCGGACTTGTAGACGGCCCAAGGGTATGGGTCCTGGGGTATGCGGGCGTCAAATTCTATATCAGTAAGCCCCGCCGTCTTCAGGATATTGACCTCTCCCTGGTTGATCAGTACCAGTGTCTCATCAGTGCTGTTTATCTTGACCTGCAGCTTCCCAGGCGGTACCGGCAGAAGGCACCTGCCCAGGTAAAAATCATATCCTCCCGTCATCAGAGGTGCACTCCTTCCGCCGCATACGCGGCCGCCTCGTCCATGGCTTCCTCCAGGTACGCCACTACCCCGTCCAGGTCCATATCTGAGGAAATGTTATTATTATTGGTTTGCTCTATCTTGATCTCGGCGGTGGTATACCGGTTTATGGCCTCCTGCTCCGCAATGTCCCGGAGGTATTTTAAGTCTTCCTGGGTGATGTCCAGGGCGTCGGAAATGGCCCCGGTGTCCTCGGAAATGTCCTCTATGCCGCCCCCCATGGTTTCCAGATTCTCCGGACTCCAGCCCCCTGCATAATCCTCCGCTGAGGGAACATCCCCGGTGCCAAACAGGGAAGAAGGATCAAATTTGGCTATGCTTTCGTCAATCCCTTCACCAAAGGCATAGCCCGCATCCCAGGCCTCCCCATATTCAAAGCGTCCCAGGTGCAGGCTGGAGGCGTCCAGCGTCGCCATAATTTCCTGGCCCTGGCCGAAAGTTTCATCCACCCAGCCGCTAAGGGAATCACGCCACCCAGAAACCGCCCCTGCAAGGTTTGAGCCGAAAAGCGTATCAATGGCTGAAGCCAGGGCTTCCAACAAGCCAAGAACACAGTCAACCAGGTCAAAAAACAGCCGGGCGATTGCTCCTATGGGATCGTTGAACACGTTACCAAAGAAGTTTGCAAAAGCGGCTATGAAATTCCATAGCACCACGAAAATGTCAATTACAAAGTTGATCAGTGTGACAAACAGATTCCCGATAAAAGCAGCTGCCACCATGAACACCCCGCAGACAACGCCTGTGGCGGAGATGGACGTCCCTGCGAAATGGTTTATTGCCTCCACCGCCGCATAAAACACCGCAATCAGGGCGATAACCGCCAGCACCACGATCATGATGGGGTTCGCGCTCATTACGGCATTCAGGACCGCCTGGGCCGCGCTCATGGTGCCTGTGGCCGCGGCGCTCAGCATCTGCCACCCGTAATAGACCGCCAAAGCTGCAGCCACGCCGTAAATAATCGGTGACAGCCAGGACCAGTTTTCTGCGATCAGTTCCGCCGCGCCCACAAGCAGATTCACAATGTTCAACGCCGCCATGCCCGCCAGGAACAGTGCATCAATCAGCCCGCCTGTAAAGTCCCATAAAGCCTGAGAATTGGCAATGCGTTCAATGATCGGTCCCGCCGCAGATGCAAGACCGGACAGAGCGGCCGACGCATGGCTGACAAGCTGCTGGAAAGCGGTGCTGTTGGCAACTTCATTCAGCTTTTCCAGAAGCGGCTGCAGAGCCATCAAGGCGGTATTTTCCAGAGAAGTCCATACCTGCTCAAAAGTCATGGGCATACTCTCAAATTTAGCGTTGGTCTCATCAGCCGCCGCAAATATGGCTGCCTTTACTATATCCGCAGTGATCTGTCCCTCCGCCGCCATGTCTTTCAGCTGCCCTTTCGGCACCTCCAGGTAATCCGCAATGGTCTGAATGATGTTTGGAGCCTGCTCGAGAATGCTGTTGTACTCTTCTCCCCTTAGGACTCCAGAACCCATGGCCTGGGTCAATTGCAGCATGGCTGCATCAATTCCCGACGCTTCCGTCCCGGCAATGGTGAACTGCTTATTGATCTGCTCCATAAAAGCCACAATCTCTCTGGAGCTGCTGAATGCATCCCCGGCCATCAGTCCCAGCTTTGAGACCGCATCCGCTGTGACTTGATATGCTCCCCTGGACCGTTCCGCGGAAAGATAGATCATGTTCTGCAGTTCCTGGGTGGTCTGCAGGCCATCATTCATCATATTTAGCCGAGCGGCGGTGGATGCAAGAGTGTCCGACAGTTCCAGTGCCCCTGTAAGCGTCTGAACCGTCACATAGGCGGCGGCGATAGCACCGATCGTCCGCATCAGTCCGGCGGCTTTCTGAGTTCCCTGTTCAATCTCCCAGTTCAACCGCCCCTGCTCATCCACGTTGTCCCGGATATGGCGCTCGGTGTTTCCGACAATCTGTGACAGCCGCAAATATGCTTCGTTTGCCCCCTGGACATCCATCTCTTCCACAGCACGATTCATCTGCTCCTGCGCCTGCACCGCCAGGTCAAGCTGTGCCCGGAGCATTTCCAACTCGGCGTTTGCCTCCTCCGTCCCCATGTTCAAAGGATTGTTCTCAATGGCCTGTATGCGTGTCTGTATCTCTCCCAGACGGTTCTGCATATTAACCATATCCGCGGCCATGTCCGGAGGGAAAAGACGGCTCTGAGCCGCCCTGGCAGCAATACGGGCCTGAGTCTGGTTCAAGGCATTCAGCATGGCATTTGCGCTGGCAGCCTCCTGTTCAAACCGTTCCATGCCCGTTCCCGTAAACACCTGCAGGCTGTCCGTATTCCAAGACACGGGGACTTCCACGGGAGGAATATGGGAGAAGGAATCCCTGACCATCCGCTCCATACCGCTTATGTTTGCAGACAACTGCAGATAGGCTTCATTAATCTGCCCCAGATCCGCCCCCTGCATGGCCTGGTTCAGGCTCTCCTGCAGACCCAGAGCCTGATCAAGGGCTCCCCGCAACCGCTCCATTCTGGCACTGGCCTCCTCCGCTCCCATGTCAAGGGGGCTGTTCTGTACCTGGTCAAGCATCTCCTGCAGAGCCTGGATTCTGACTTCTACCTCCTGGATGTCACCTGCGGCCTGGGGCGGCAGTATCTCCATCCCTGCGGCCCCTCTTGCCACTTCCGCCTGTGTCTCCTGGAGCCTGCGCAGCATGGCGTTGGCACTGGCAGCCTCCTGTTCAAACCGTTCCATACCCGTGGTGTGAAAGACTTCCGGCCCTGTATAGGACTGCCATCCAGGCATGGGCGGCGCCCCATTCCCCGCTCCGGCTGCTGGAGACGCGCTCCCGGCCAGGGCTGCCCCAAGCCTGTCTGCCGCCGCGGCGGCCCTGTCAATCTCCTCCCTGGCGCTCTCCAGGGCGCTGGTGTCAATACCAGCATTCATGACCTCCTGCATGCCTTCCATGGCCTGGATTGTCAGGTTTACGGAGGACATAATGCTGCTCAGAACCACCGTAAAATAATCATTCAGTTCTATGCCCGTCTGTATGGTTGCCATGAACGTCTCCTCCCCACGTTAAATCTTGTCTTTATGCCGCCTCTGTCCGGCTGACGCCTCTATGATTTCCGGCCGGCCACCCTCTTCACTTCTGCCGCCCTTTTCCTGTCGGCTTTCACTTTGATCAGCACCGCCGCAGTGACCACGGCCTTCTCCCCCTCATCCAGTTCCAGGAACTCATGGGGCCATTTGTGGAACTTATGCAGGCAGTAGTAAGCCAAGTTGGCTTCCAGATCCCCGCCGTTGATCAGTTTTTTACTTCTTCCACCTTATCGGCAAAGGATACGTCGAATCCCTGGAATTTCTGCACCCAGGCCGCAAGCGCATTGTACTCTCCCGGATCGTCCACCATGGCCAGCAGCAGATCCCCAGGATCTGTCACCCCGTAGGAGTCCTGCAGCTGTTCGTCATACAGGTCCGGCACCACCACCGATTTCACAATCATAGCCTGGATATACCGGGCTGATCGCACCCGGGACCGGAACATGCCCGGTCTGCCTGCCACAGGCACTTCCATCGTATTGTCCTCCCTGAGCTCCTCATTCTCCTTAGATGTAATATGGCGGAATTCCCACGCAAGGGGGCTGCCGTCCTCACCCAAAAGGGACTTTGTGGGCGCATACATCTCATTCTTTCTCTCAATCTTGTTGTCCTTCATAAACCTGCTGAATTTAGACATTTTCCTTCTCCTCTCTGTTTTTAAACTGACCGGCAGGACCGCTTCTATAAAATCTCTTCGTCAAGAACCCTCAAGGACCCTGAATTTCTCCGGCATATCCCAGCTCTCAAAGGTGCCGGAAAGCTCCTCGTCCAGAAGGTCTTCCCCTGCCTTGAACTTTGCCAGGGTATAGCTGTCGCACAGGCAGTTCCTGTGGATAATGGTCTGCCTCCCTACGCTGCTTCCGGGGTCCTCAACGCTCACCTGGATCTCAAAATACTGCATCACCCCGGTTTTCTGGTACTTGTCCCCCATCTCCCTGATGACGGACTGATTATAGTGGGCAGTGCCCTTCCAGGTTCCCTTCCCGCCCGCGGCCTTGTGCCCCATGCCCACCACTCCCAGGATGGGAACTTCCTTTATCGTCACATCCCATTTGCTTTCAAAATCGGTCATGCTCATAAACTTATAGCGCCGCCCGTCAATGGTGATGTAGCACTCCGCAAGACTTCCATATATAGCGTCCTGAGCGCTCATGACTGTCTCCTGCATATATGTCCTCCTCTCTGATTTTTACGTCCGCATATTCTCTTCCAAATATCGTTACCCTTTCAGGCTTTTCCCAAAACGGATTTCAAGCCACGGTCACTGACATGTACAGCTGCCCCATGGCGTTCGTCACAGTGATACGGTCCGACACCACCACCGATTTCTTTGTGTCTCCCTGCTCCACTACTATGTCGGAGTCCGAAAATCCCTCTATGGCCTGGATCTGCGCCAGACGGCGGTGGTGGGCCACAATATCGGACCACAGGGACACGCGCCCTGCCCCATTGTTGGGCACTGTTCCCAGATACTTTGTGCTGAAAAGCACCGCGATATCGTTCCCGATCTGATCAATCACCCTGACTGTCTGATTGCTTTTAAAGACGTCCCCCTGGGTGTCGGTGACTGTGGTCATGGTATTGATGTCATCCAGCACCCGGATATCCGAACCGGCCAGGTGGAAGATGAACTCTCCTGCCTCCAGGGCTTCCTTCAGCCGACTCTGGGTGTAGGCCGTGTCCACGGCAAAATCCCCGTCATACTTCCTGTTCTGGCAGCTTTTGTTCACGGCACAGCCAGCGGAGGCTCCCGTCACCCAGTACACAAGGCCCGTTCCGTTCCATCCCTCATCCAATGTCTGATTCTTGACGCTGATAATTCCATAGTGGTCAGCTTCCGCGTAATTGTGCAGTACCAGCTGGAATTTTACCCCCATCTCGTCCCGAAGCCTTTTACAGAAAGCGGCATACAGTGCCTTGGTGGTGCTGTCGGACACCGGAACCCCCATGGTGTTAAAGGAGTATGCCTCGATCCTGTCCAGGTATTTTTGATGATCCGTGCCCGTCACTTCTCCGTTCTCCCCGCCCGACAGGGGAAGCCCCGCGGAAGCCTCCAGCTCAGCCTCCGGTTTCCAATTCACATATTGGTTCGCTGTAAGGTCCGCCGCCTGCGCTGCCCTCTGTTCCTCAACCACCTCCGTACCCAGGAGAGTTTTGACAATAAAACCACCTTCTCTGTCGGCGTCGGCCTGCACCACGATCCGCAGGTCATTCCCCCTGGTGCCGGGGTACCGCGCCTGCGCAAGGGCATTTTCCGCTTTTTTACCGCTGCTGTTTAATCTGTAGGCGTATAGCGTCCGGGCATTCAAGAACAGATCCCGGAGTCCTTTCAGCCTGGGACTGGTGTACTCATACCCGAAAATCTCCCTGCTCCTTTTCTGGAAATCTTCCCCGGACACTTCAAAAACCTCCCCGGGAATCCCCCAGTCAAGCTCCAGGGGCATGGCTGCAATGCCCCTGTCAGACAGGCCTGCATTGGCCGAAGATGCCGAGACAAAGTTGATGTATGTCCCCGGCAGCACCTTGTTCTGGACCGTAAAGGTCCCTCCACCCAAACTCATTCCTTATACCACCTTACCTTTCATGTAGCTGCCAATCAGGCCGTCCGCCTCTTCAACAGTGTACTGCCTGCCCTTCTCAAGCAGAGCTTCCGCCAGGTCCCTGCAGCCGCGGTACCGCTTTGACGCGAGAAGTTCTTCCCTGTCAAATCTGGCCGCTTTTTCTCCGGATAGCATATCCTGGGATGTCTCTTCCTCTCTGCTGACCTGGATTTCCGGGCTGTTCTGCCCCGGTTCCTGTTCCTTCCTGTGAGCATGGTTCTTCTTTGGTTCTCTTTCTTTCATGTCCGCCTGATTTTGCTCCTGTTCTTGTCCCTTCATGTCAGCCCCCTTCCTTCACTTCTGTCCGGGATGTCATCTCTCCCATGGACTGTTCCTCCCCTTCCCGGCGGAGTATGCAGTCATAGTTGACAAAAAAGTTCAGTCTCCCGTCCACCACCTTGTACCTCCTGCGGGTTCCCCTGCAGCTTCCCCCTTCCAGGGCGATCTGCTCCAGGCAGGCAAACATCCGCTCCGCCGTATTATAGCACTCTCTGTTTGGCTCTTTTTCCGATTCCGGGAAATACTGGATGCAGAACTGGTTTATTCTGGTGTATCTGGGCCCCCGAAGAAGCCCTCCCGCCGGCTCCAGGGCCTGGATAAAAAAGCAGGGCTCCTCCAGGCCCTGGCTGACCTCCTCCATGTGAATCCTGTACCGATCCCCAAACTCCTCATAAAGGGCGGCGCTGACTGCCTCAATGATGGTGTTGATCATCTCATGTGTTCCTCCAGAAAGCGCTTCATTTTCTGCTCCAGGATTTCAGGGGCGGCCCGTTCCAGTTCCTGCGCCGACATTGTCATTATAAACTTTCCTTTGGCCCATCCGTTCTTCAGGCGCTTTCCCAGGGCCGGAACATACCTTCCGGGCTCCTGTCTGTGGCCGTATTCCACATAGGAAGCATATTCCACAGCATTGATAACTTCAATGGTGTATAAGCCGCCCTCTTTTCTGATCTCCCCTATGGTCCAGCCCCTCCTCAGTGTCCCGCCTTTATAATGGGTCCAGTAACGCTGATAGATTTCGGCTTCCCGGCTCAGGAATTTTCGTTTCTTCCCCCTTGCACCTGTGACTTCCACGGTTGTCTTCCTGTTGTCGTCAATATCCTTGGGAGGCACCCCCACAGGGGTGCGCTCCACAACCTTAGCCAGCAGTCTGGCGGCAAGCTCCCGGGCACACGCCTCCATAAACCCGTCATAACTCTCCTGCAGCTTTTCCAGAGACTTCTGAAACTCTTTCAAGCCTCTAAAATCAAACCTTCCCATACTTCCCACGTTATGCCCACCTTTCAGACAGCTCCAGGAGGATTTCCTGGTGTGTGGGGTACACTGCCGGGATTCCGCTGCAGGTGTACTCCCTGGTCACACCGTCCTGGGTCACTGTAATTTTTGACCCCGCGCGCACTGTCACGTCAGGGGACAGGAAGAGTTTTACCGCCTGGGCGGTTCCGGCGGCCGTGTCCGTCTGCTGTACTGCCTTCAGTGTCTCAAAGGACAGCCTGCAGGGGATGTCCTGCAGCACCTCCACATCATCTTCCGTGGAAAGCCTCGTCTTCTCGTCCCTCACCTGCCGCCGCTCCGTCATCACGGCCAATCCTGTATACAGGGCCTCCTGGGCCCTCCTAGCCGCCCTGAGAGCCTCCTCCAGCGCATTTACCATTTCAGCCTCCGATAATGCAGGAGCTCTTCCTCACGGGCAAGCAGGCGGCTGATAAACCCATCCAGGCGCTGCTCCGGAGTACTGCTCCCCTCCCCGATAGCAAAAGTCGTATTTGTGTCTCCGGTCTGTATTTGTTTTACCGCTACACCCAGATCCAGGCCTGCCAGTCTATCCGGAGCGAAGGTTTTCTTCGCCAGAAGGAACTCCCCTGCCGCCATGTCAACGGCTGCATGT
>CAJUNZ010000084.1 GCA_910587755.1 uncultured Acetatifactor sp.
ACCATGTACCAGAAGGAGACGGGGAAGTTTGTGTACCATCCGGGGGCGGTGATGTGCAACCTGCTGCTGGCGGATGAGATCAACAGAACTTCTCCCAAGACCCAGTCGGCGCTCCTGGAGGTGATGGAAGAGGGAAATGTGACGGTAGACGGTGTCACCAGAAAGGTGCCCCGTCCTTTTGTCGTGATGGCAACTCAGAACCCTGTGGGATCCTTCGGCACCCAGAGGCTGCCGGAGGCGCAGATGGATCGGTTTCTGATCTGTATCAGCATGGGCTATCCCAGCCTGGAGGACGAGATCCTGATGCTGAAGAGCCGCAGCCAGGGGAGGCCCATGGAAGAACTGGGGGCTGTCATTGACGGGGAAGAACTGCTCGAGATGCAGCGGGAAGTGGAGAATGTCTTTATTCATGACAATGTGTACAAATACATGGCTCTGCTCTCCTCTGCCAGCAGGGAGCATGAGCTGCTGGATCTGGGGCTGAGTCCCCGGGGCACGCTGGCCCTGGGAAAGATGGCCAGGGCCTATGCCTATCTGCAGGGGCGCAGTTATGTGTCCCCCAAGGATGTGAAAATGGCCCTGAGGGACGTGGGCGCCCACCGGGTCAGGACAAGCCAGAAGGCCAGAATGAGCGGAAAGAGGTCTGTGGATGTTCTGGAGGAAGTGCTGGCGCGGGTGAGGGCTCCCAGGATGGGGGAGGCCTGAGAGATGTGGAACAGAAGATTGTGTTTTCTGCTGCTTCTGGGAGAGGGTGTATACCTGGGAATGCTCTATAACTATCAGGGAATTCGGCTGATGTTGTGTTTTCTGATTTTCCTGCCCCTGGTCTGCCTGCTGCTTCTGCTGCTTTCCTGGCCTGCCTGCAGGGTGGTTCTGAGGACGGGGCAGGATGTAATCACCCGGGGAGAGCAGGTGGAAGTCCGGGTGGCGGTGGAGAACCGGGGGCTGTTCCCGGTGTCCCGGGTGCTTGTGTGTGTCCGGTGGAAGGCTCCCGGCCAGAAGGAAGTCAGGATGAAGCGGTGGATCTGCGGTCTGGGACGGGGCTGCAGGGGGGAAGCTGTCTTTGCCCTGTCCCCGCAGCACTGCGGTCAGGCCCGATTTCGGGTGTCCAGGGTTCGGGTCTACGATTATCTGGCACTGTTCTGTCTGCCCGGGAAAGTTTTTTTGGAGGGAAGATTTTTTGAGAGAAGGTGTTCCGGGAATCAGGAGCTGTGTATTGCGCCCAGAGTGGACCCTGTCTCCCGGGAGGAGAAGGAGCTGTTTTCTCCGGTTCACCGGGGGGAGGAGGACGGAGATCTGGTACTGCGGGATTACCGGCCTGGGGACAGTCTCCGGCGGATACACTGGAAACTGTCGGAAAAACTGGACCGGCTTCAGATGAGGGACCAGGAGCCGGAGGGTCTGCCTGCTCTGTATCTGGATTTTTCTCCCGGTCTCAGAAGGCAGCCGGACCAGTGGGACAGGTATCTGGACAGGGCCTGTTCCCTTTTGTATTTTCTGGCAGGGGAGGCCGAAGCCCTGCAGGTTCCTGCGGTGGTGATCTGGAAAGAGGAAACTTCTCAGAGGGAAGGAGGGGCTTTCCAAGGGAATGGGGGAGGCTTCTCAAAGGGGGCAGGGGCTTTCCGGGGGAATGGGGGAGGCTTCTCAAAGGGTGGAAAGGTTTCCCGGGGGGATGCGGAAGGCTTTTCAAAAGACGGAGATGTTTTTCGGAAGGCGGAGATCAGCAGTGTGGAGTCCCTTCTGGACTGGATGCGGCTTTGGCTGTTCACGGGAGCGGAATTTGACGAATGTGTGGATTTGCAAAGTTTTCTGCGGCTTGGGGAGGACGGTGTACTGTATCCGGAGGAGTAAGGAAGTGTCTCCCAAATCAGGGATATGCTTCTGGCATGGGTGAGGAAGTATGGAGGCAAGGCTTTCCAAGGTAAAGTTGTTATTTGATGTTCTGATCCTCTATGTGAATACCGTCGGCATTGTGGGGGCGTTGACAGAGGCGCTTCGCATTCCCTGCGCCAGGGCGGACTGGAAGATATTCTGGGGGGTGCTGTTTTTATTCTGCCAAGTCAGCATGCTGTTCTGGAGCAGCAGGAAGGTGAGGCTGTATCATATTTTATTGTGTGTGCTGTCCTATGGGCTTTTGGCGGCTGTATTCTGGAAGAAACTCCTGGCAGGACTTCTTCTGGGGACGGCGGGGGCGGTGGAGAGTCTGAATGAGCGGTATCAGTTCCGTGTTACCCTGCCCAGTGCCGCTGTGCTTCTCCGGGAGGCAGGGTGGGGACCGGGATGGGAGCAGGGAGCGGAGAACTGGCTTATCACCGTGAGCATGCTCTGTGTTCTGCTTCCCTTTGTGATGCTTTCTGCCTGTCTGTTTTCCCGCGGCAGATGCCTGTGGCTGTGGGCAGGAAATGCTCTGTGGCTGGTGGCGGCCTGTACTTTTGACCGGTTTCCGGATTATTTCTACCTGGGATTTTGTCTGGTGGGACTGGCGGCGGTGCTGGTGCGGAAGGATTTTGCAGGCAGCCACAGGGCGGGAATGTGGGCCGGGGTCTGGGTGGCAGCGCTCTCAAGCGGTGTTCTGGCGTTTGCGTACCACTTTGTGCTTCCTCTGGCGGATGAGGCTTATATGAAGGCTGCGGAGCACAGGATGAAATTTTTCCGGCTGGTAAATGAGGAGTGGATCCCCGAGGTTCAGGACTTTCTGGCGGATCTGGGCCTGGGGAATCATGGCGTGAGCCAGGGAGCGGATGTGACTGGGGAGCTGCACCGGCAGAACCTGCTCTCCTATACGGGGGAAGAGGTGTACCGGGTGACGGTGAACACGTTTCCCCAGGATGTGGTCTATCTGAAATGTTTTGTGGGAGTCACATACGGGGAGGAGGAGTGGAGCCCGGCGTCGGACAGGGATCTGGAACGGTACTACAGCGAGAATGACCTTGTTCTGCCTGATGATTACAGCGAATTGGTGAATATCAACTATGATGCCATAGGGCGGCTGGGGGGTGGTGTCTCCACCAGGCGTGTGCAGGTGGAAGAGATGGGCCCCCGGGGAAGTTACAGCGTCTATCCTTATGGCGCCAGGCTTACGAAGGACTATAAGGTGCATGCTGACGGGAGTGTGGAGCGCAGGGACAGGGAGTATGATTTCTACTACCGGCCTCCTTGGGGACTGAAGGCGGGGGGTTATTCCGGCAGTGTTTCCGGCGTTTCCAGCCTGGTGGAGGAGCAGTACAGGCAGTATGTGCATGACAGTTTTCTGGACTATCCAAAGGAACTTGAGCTTTTCTGGCAGTACCTGGAAGAGGAAAATATCCGGGATGAGAGCATCTACAGATGTGCCAGGGATATTATGCTTTTTCTGGACAGTCTGGCAGAGTACGATCTGGAGGCGGAGAGCAATCCCCCGGAGGAGGATTTTGTGGAATATTTTCTGTTCCAGAGCCACCGGGGATACTGCGTGCATTTTGCTACCGCGGGAGTTCTGGCCCTGCGTTACTGCGGGGTACCGGCCCGGTATGTGACGGGATATATGCTTTCGCCCTGGGATTTTAAAAGGCAGCAGGACGGCACCTACACGGCGGCGGTTACGGGAAAGCAGGCCCATGCCTGGGCGGAGGTGTATGTGGACGGGGCAGGATGGATGCCGGTGGAGATGACGCCGGGTTCCATGGCTTCTTCCACGGACAGACGGGAGGAACAGATGCGGCAGCTTTTGGAGACGGAGGCAAGGTGGGAACAGGCTCTGGCCACCCGTCAGCCGCCGACGCTGCCCGCCCAGTCCGACGCTGTGGCGGAGGTGACTCCCGTGCCTGACAGGTTTCAGTCCGGGGCGGGACAGAATGTCCCGGAGCCATCCCGGGAGCCGGCGGCAGACAACAGCGGCTCCGGCGGAGGGATGGGGGGAAGTTCTTCCGGGGACAATTCTCCGGGGGAAGGGACATCTTCCGGCGGGGAGAGATTCCAGATACCGGGAGCGGCAGTTGTTACGGGGACAGCGTTGGCTGCGCTCACAGTCCTGTTCTTTCTGGCAGGCAGGCTGCGGAAGAGGGCGGTGCGGCGCTGGCGCAGGGCGCTCCAGGCCGCCGGGCACAGGGAGCGTGTGCTGCTTTTGTACCGGAATCTGCGCAGGGTGCTGCGGGTGGCTGGCTGTCCCCAGAGATTGGAGGCGGGAGAGGCAGGTTTCTGGCAGAAGATCCAGGACATTTTTCCGGAGTGTCCTGTGGGTGGATATGAGGAGTTCTGCGGTATTCTGGAGAAGGCCACCTTCGGCAGGGAGGAGCCTTCCTCAGAGGAAGTTCAGAGCGTGTCCCTGTTCCATGACAGCATGGTCCGGAATGTATATAAAAACACGCCCGTGTATAAAAGGCCTCTTCTGGGCCTGTTTCAGTGTCGCCGTGAGGGCCTTTGTGTCCAGGGAGGAGAGGAAAAATGCTTGTAGTGGAGCTGAACCAGTCAAATTATGAATATGATGTGCACTCTATGGTGTCTTCTTTTTATCCGGAAGAGCAAGTGAGGGTGCTGATACCTGAGTGCAGCCAGGCCAAGAGGCAGGAGCTGCAGCAGGAAGTTCGGATCCGGGTGGAACTGGGGGAAGAAGGGGCTCTGTTTGCTGCGGACGGGGAGGAGTTTCGCTGGAAGGCGCCGGGGGAGGATAGGCATGTTTTGGCCCGGGAGTACAAAGAGGGGTTTAAGCGGTTTCTCTACCAGACCTTAAGCCGGATCACAGGGAAGGAGCTTCCCTGGGGCAGCCTCACGGGAATCCGTCCCACCAAGATCGCCTATGCCATGCTGGAGCAGGGGGCGGGCGTTCAGGAGATCGAGAGCTTTTACCGGGAAAAATACTTTGTCAGCCAGGAGAAGGCGGGGCTGTCCATAGATATCGCCGGGCGGGAGCAAAAGCTCCTTCAGAGCCTGGGGAACCAGGAGGAGGGATATAGTCTCTATCTGGGGATCCCCTTTTGTCCCACCACCTGTATGTACTGTTCCTTCACTTCTTTTCCCCTGGGATTGTACCGGAAGAAGGTGGATACTTACGTGGACTGCCTGGTAAAAGAGATGGAGCAGGCGGCCAGGCTGTGCCGGGGAAAGCGTCTGGACTGTGTTTACCTGGGAGGGGGTACACCCACCACTCTGGAGCCCTGCCAGCTGGACAGGCTTCTGGGGGAACTGGAGCGTCTGTTTGATCTGGGCGGCGTAAAGGAGTATACCGTGGAAGCTGGCCGGGCGGACAGCATTACCCCGGAGAAACTTCAGGTGCTGCGCCGCCGGGGGGTGGGAAGAATCTCCGTCAACCCCCAGACCATGCAGCAGAGAACCCTGGACCTTATCGGCAGAAAAGCGTCGGTGGAGCAGGTGGAGGAGGCTTACGGCCTGGCCCGGGAGATGGGATTTGACAATATCAATATGGATCTGATCCTGGGACTGCCGGGGGAGACGGAGGAGGATGTGCGCCGCACTGTGGAGCGGGTGGTGGAGATGGCTCCGGACAGCCTGACCGTACATTCCCTGGCCGTTAAGCGGGCTTCCAGGCTCAGCCAGTGGGTACAGGAGAATGGGGTTTCCCTGCTGCACAACACGGACGAAACCATGAGGATTGCCGCGGAAGGAGCGGTCCGCCTGGGGCTTGCACCCTACTATCTCTACCGCCAGAAGAATATGTCCGGAAACTTTGAAAATGTGGGCTATGCCCGGGAGGGAAAGTTTGGACTGTACAATATCCTGATTATGGAGGAAGTGCAGACCATCGTGGCGTTAGGAGCCGGGGCGATTACCAAAAGGGTGTATCCCGACGGGCGCATCGAGCGCTGCGAGAATGTGAAGGAAGTTGCCCAGTATATTGAGAGAATCGAGGAAATGATTGAAAGAAAACGTGTATTATTCACTGACTGAAATTCAAAATTCAGATAAAAAATATTGGGTATTATGTGGGCTCTAGGTACATCATAATTTCCAAAAGTCCAACAAAAGTCCAACATATTTTTTTGCAGTGGTACACCATAATACGCCATAATGCAATTTTTATCACATAGTCCAACAAAATCTGTGTAAATCTACAGATACCTAAGGAAGCGTTTTGGGAATAATCGAAACGCTTCTTTTTGCGCCATTCAAGCTGGATTTAGTCTTTTATCAGAATTTGTTAAGCGGTGAGAGTCCAACAAATTAAAATGCACATTTGGTAACAGTCATTTCATTTAAGGATAGAGAGGTGGTGGAAAAGAGGGACTTGGTCAAATGTAAAACGAGCAAGAAACAATAAATGATAATAAAGAAGATATATTATGCCTTCAGGAAAACTATAAAACAATAAAGGAGGCATGAAATGTCAGAATACCAACTACAAATCAAACAGGTGGTGGACTATCCACGCTGCCGCATTTACAGGCAGTTCGTCCAGTCACTGATCACGGACCAGGGCATTCGCACAGGCGGGGGCTCCGGTCTTTTTTATTTTACGGTGCTTTGCAGTTATGCGAATTTCCGTACATCCTACCGCCGCATAGACGGGATCAGCTACACGGTCTATCCAGGTGAGTGGATCTGCACCGTCAAGGAGCTGGCCGGATGGTTCCGCACACATTTCCAGCACCAGGCCCTTGACATACTGGATGAGCTGCAGAAAAGAAATTTGATCTCGTACCTGTCCCTGGGGCGGGGGAAAGTCGTCAAGTATAAGATCCGGGACTGGAAAAAGCATAACACGGTACTGGATTACAACTGCCCATGCCAGAAGGACACAGGCTTTTTCTTTATGCCGTTCACGGTGGCAACGGAGATGGTGGGCGCCGGGCGGTGCTCTGAGATGGACATCCTGCTGGACCTGTGGATGTCAACCGTCTATAACGATGGGCAGGTGCAGGGATCGGAGGCAGGCCCGGTAGTCTACCTGCGCAACGGCACTGGCAGCCCGCTGGTAAACTACGGAGAGCTGGCCGGGCGCTGGGGGATCTCAAGGACTACTGTGGGCAGGGTGCTGAAAAAATTTGAGAGGCTGGGTCATATATCTCTGATGGCATTTCTCGGCACAAAGGGCAGTGTCATTTACCTGCAGAATTACCTGTCCACCATGTTCCAGATTTCTGATGTCCTGATCGACAAGGAGGAGGTTGCAATGAGTTTGAATATCAAAATCAGTCTGCCGGACAAGGACAGTGACAATGCCGTGGAAGAGGATGGCACCCCGGAGCCAGAGGTGTGCGTTTCAGAAGGACTGTCCAGCGTATCAAAATCACACATGGAGGCCCTGGTGAGGAAGGTGGCGGAAATCCTTGATTCACAAGGGGTTTCCTGTTTCCGATGCCCCAAAGTTAAGTACAAGTTATATTCTTTATCTGATGACTGGGAGGGAAAGTATTTATGCCGCCCGCACGGGGCATCGGACAGGCATATTGGGATGGAGGTCTGCTGTGGAAATGGCGGACAGGTCTATACATTTGAGCTGACGCTCTCGCCTGCTGGCGGGAAGGAAATGGAGGAATGAGGAATGACGAAGAAACAGAGGGAGGCTAACATTGCGGAGAATCCGTTGTATCATGACACATGGAAGCTGCTGAAGAAGTACCGGGATGTGGTCTGGAGCCTGGAGCTTTCGGTGCAGCAGGTAAGAAACAAGTTTGAGATTGAGTATGGCAGTTCCATAGAGGACTTCCTGGAATCGGTGTACCTGGCGGGGGCGGACATTGCCGGGGGAGACATTGAACACCATGCCAAATGCATAGAGCGCAGCCACCGGATGATCAAGCTGCTGGACAGCTCCGTGGAACTGCTCAGGAACAAGCACAAGAACGGGGAGACCTATTACTGGCTCCTGTACTACACATTCCTTTCCCCGCAGCAGATGAAGAACGTGGAAGAGATCGTAGAGCAGCTGCGGCCCCATATCCGGGACATCAGTTTCCGCACCTATTACCGAAGGAGACAGGAGGCTATCGAGGCGCTGAGTTCCATCCTGTGGGGGTATACGTCCAAGGAGAGTATGGAGATTCTGGAGAAGTTTGTGCCGGAAACGGGGTCTGGCACATAAATGGCACAGAAAGGCATGAAATTGGCACGGGTTTGCTCTTTTACCGCAAATACTGATGTGCTAAACTGTGTATGTTGAAAATTGTACCCAGAACAAATCAGGGCAGAATCCGGCATCCTTTACAGGGTGCTGTTTTTCTGCCCGGGGAAAGGTCATGTCACATAAAAAGGGCATGGCCTTTCTTTATGCACAGGCCCGTATATGGAGGTCTGCCGCTGATGCGGCATGCGGGCAGCGCAACGGGCAGGGAGAAAATCTTCCCTGTCTGATTGCAAAAAATCATAGGAGGTAGGTAAATTGAAGAAAAGAGAAGACAAGTTTTGTGGAGCAGCAGGCAAAAAGAGGCGCCGCAGGCTGCCCATAGCGCAGGCGGCCTATTGCGGCTTCCTTGTGGGGATGGTGTTTTTGGTCTTTACGCAGCCGGTATATGCCGCCACAGACGTATGGACCAAGGCGAGCGAGATCATGCAGGATGTGTATAACCAGATCGTCCTCATTTCCACGGTGGCGGCCATTGTGACGGCGTCCGTGGCGCTGCTTTTGATGAATTTTTCCCGCTCAGGGCGCACGGTGGATGAGAGCCGGGCATGGTTAAAGAGGATCTGCGTCACCTGGGTGGTGCTGAACGGCCTGGGCTTCATCATGGCTTATGTCACTCCGTTTTTCGCCGGCGGGAAATGGACGCCGACGCCATAGGCTAAGAAAGGGGTGATCGTGTGGGTATCTTAGACGGCATTGTGGAGTGGATTGCAGAGCAGGTGATGCACGGCCTGGATTTGGTATCAACCTCGGTTTTGGGTGCGCTGGGGTGTGATATGTCCGTGTTCCTGCGATACTTTCCGGCGGCAGGGACCCTGTATGAGGTCTTTGTGGCGCTCTCCATCGGGATTATTTTATTGAACTGGGTATGGCAGCTGTTCAAGAACTACGGGCTGGCCGCGGGGATAGAGGCAGAGGATCCTGTGAAGCTGAGCATCCGTTCGGTCCTGTTCATCCTGCTGGCCTATTTTTCGGATGACATCATAGGGACGGTCTTAAAGATAGGCGGAACGCCTTACGACTGGATACTGACCTCTGCCATACCGGCACTTGACTTTGCAAGCTTTAATTCCGTCATCCTGGCGGTGGTAGGCGTGTGTGCAAACGGGGCGGTGGCGCTGATCTCGCTGATACTGGTGCTGATCCTTGCGTGGAATTATATCAAGCTGCTTTTTGAGGCGGCGGAGCGGTATGTGTTGCTGGGGGTGTTGGTCTATACGGCGCCTGTGGCCTTTTCCATGGGGGCGTCCCAGAGCACATCCAATATCTTTAAGTCGTGGTGCCGGATGTTCGGCGGGCAGGTGTTCCTGCTGATCATGAATGCGTGGTGCCTGCGGCTGTTTACATCCATGGTGGGGGCCTTCCTGGCTAACCCGCTTTCTTTGTAGGAAAAACCTGTGCCTGCGCCCGTATTTCCGGGCTGCGGCAGGAAAGGAGATCAGTGTGAAAAATTATTTTTCACACGGCGATTTGTGTCTGCGCGCTGCTTGCCACAAAGTCGCTTATGCGCAAAGAGCAGCGCAGAAATGAGGATTATGATGCAAAAAATAAAAAATTCAGGCGGATCATGCTTTCGGTCTGCATGGCGGCGGTTCTTTGCTTTTCGTTCTGCCAGCCTGTCTTTGCCATGACGGAGAGCGAGATACAGGACCAGGTGAACGCCATGGGCAAAGAGGCCGCATCCGGAAATGTGCTGATATGGTTCCTCTGTGCCATTGCTTTTTTGAAGGTGTCCCAGAAGATAGATTCCTTTATGTCCAGCCTGGGGATCAATGTGGGGCACACGGGCGGCTCCATGCTGGCGGAGGCAATGATCGCGGCGAGAGGGATAGGAGGGCTGAAGAACTTCTCCAGCCAGCACTTCGGCGGGGGCCACAGCAGGGTTTCTTCCCACACAAATGCCGGCTCCAAAGGGTTTATGTCCGGAGGGCTTGCCGGGATCGTGGGCAGCCGCATTACAAACAGCGCCGTAAAGTCGGCAACCGCTTCTTCCAAAACAAGCGTCAGCTGTTCCTCAGGGAAGTCCGGCGGGGGGATCGGGAGCCATATTTACGCATCCTCGGTCAGCAGGGGCGGCAGCTTTGCTAACAATGTCATAGGAACCGTGGCTGCGGGAAACATTGCAGACATTGGCTTTATGAGCGGGCCGGAGGCCTCCCAGGCGCTCCAGTCCTATCTCGGCTATGCGGCCCTGGGGGAGAATGCCGGGCAGGTGCCCGTCTTTTCGGATGTGGAGATCGGCGGCGGGCGCATCACCGGGACGGAAACCTCGGAGGAACATCCCCAGGGGATTGCCTTTGGGATGTACCATGCAGCCCAGTATGCCGCCCCGGAGGGAAACTATACCACCGTACAGGCGGCGGATGGCAGCTCCTGGTACAAGCAGTATGCGCAGGACAGTGTGGATAAGTCCCCGTACATGGCTCCGGACGGCTCCATTGCCTATAAGGAGTCCATTGTGAAGAAACTGCCCCGGCCGCCCAAGAGAAGGGAGAAAATGTGAAGGAAATCACTAAGCGCGTTCCTTGCTAAGTGATTTCACGCTCTGCAAAAGCAGAGCTTCTTCACATCGAAGAACGCAAGGACAGCGTTCTTCATAGGCGGAGAAAGGAGGACTAAATGGAAAACGAACAGAAAAGCGGTTTGGCGGAGACCCTGGAGACAGGACGCGCCGCCGCACACATGGTACGGGGCGCCATGAAGGCTGGAAAGGCGGTATCGGGAGCCGCAAAAGGAGCCGCCGCCGGGCCTTATGGTGCTGTTGCCGGTGCGCTCTGGGAGAACCGCAGGCTGGTGGGAAAAGTCATCATCGCTGTCATTGCGTTACTGCTGATCCCGGTGGTATTTGTGGTGTCACTTCCTGCCGTGATCTTTGGCGGCCTGTCGGATGCCTTTTCTTCCACGGCTTTAACCGATGCGCCGATCCTGAACAATAATGCAGCCATCATGGAAAATGTGTCAGAGATCACCGCCGCCATAGACGGGATCATGTCCGGGGGCTTGGAGGATACCATGAAGCAGATCGAGGCAGACTTTGCATCCTCCGGGGCGGATGAAATGGAGGTCATCAACCCTTATGCCGGCAGCCCACTCTATAATGCCAATCAGTTCATCGGCATGTACTGCGCCTATAAAAGCGGGGACTATGCAGGCATTTCTATTTCCGACATGGAAAATACATTGCGTGCCGGCCAAAGCCATTTGTACTCTTACACGCAGGCGGAGGAAACGAGGACAAGGACCGAAACGGACCCCGCTACCGGGAAGGAGGTATCCGTCACGGAAGACTGGCGGGTCTATACCATTGTTTATAACGGGGAAGCCTATTTCTCCGAGCAGGTCTTTGGGCTGAGCGGGGAACAGATGGCCCTTGCCAATGACTATGCGAAGAATCTGAGCCTGTTTTTAGGTGACGGCATGATGCAGGGGATCACGGAATGGGACGGGAAATCCATCCCTTCCCTGGGGGATGTGCGCTTTACGGATGGTGTGACGGAGGTGGTCTACTACAACCAGCTGGATGAGCGCTATGCAGGTAAGCCTTACGGCACCGACCATATCGGGAGCCACGGCTGCGGCCCCACGGCTATGGCAATCGTGGTATCCTCCCTCACAGATAGGACGGTTGACCCTGCGGCTATGGCGGAATGGTCCTATCAAAGCGGTTACTGGTGCAAGGACAGCGGCTCCTACCATGCGCTGATCCCTGCCGCCGCAAGGAATTGGGGACTGAATGTGTCCGGCTGCACGGCGGCAGAGCCCCAGAGGATACTGGACGCGCTGGCGGAGGGGAAGCTGGTGGTTGCGATCATGTCCCAGGGACACTTTACAAAGTCGGGGCATTTTATTGTGCTGAGGGGCGTGCAGAACGGGAAGATTCTGGTGGCTGACCCTGCCAGTTACCACAGGAGCGGGCAGATGTGGGATTTATCCCTGATCTTAAGGGAAGCCAGCCGGGGAGCCGCTGCCGGAGGGCCTTTCTGGATTATCGGTTAAAAGGAAATGAAGTTTCACTAAGGCAGTAAAGGACACTGCCTAAGAGAAGCTATGTCATTTCAAATGATTCATAGTATTGTCCCAAAACCATAGGTTTCCGGACAGAATGAGAGGTAATATGAGCAATCGAAACGAAAATGATACATACATCATCCCGCCGAATTTTGTAGACACGGGCACTTTTTTCGGCGGGATGTTCAAGGCAAGGAACGTGATAGAGGCGGGCATCCTGTCCGCAGCCGTGGGGATACCGGTCTGTATTTTCCTGCCTATGGGGCTGACGGCAAAGATCATTGTGCTGTGCCTGACGGCGCTGCCTATTGCCCTGTTTGCCCTGATTGGCATTTCCGGGGAGAGCCTGTCCTCCTTTCTGGTGATATAACTTCTCGGAATCTTCAGCCCTTATTTCATGGGGCTTTCAGACCTCTGTCTCAAAAAATCACCCACTTTTTTCTCAAAAACACTTGACAAACCAGTCAAAAAATGCGGCGCTTCGCGCCCTTGATTATGAAGTATATTTTTTGATTGGAGGCGATTTTTGATGTTACCTTGTAACCCTGGCGGTCATGCCGCCTTTCAGGATACTTTCGTATCCCAGTTCCTTAAATTTTACCCGGATCCCTTTGTGCTTCCCAAAAGCACTTGGGACTATATCGTGCAGTTCTGGTACCTCGATCTTTCCAAGACGGATTCTATCATGCAGGAATGTTACTCTGTCTTTGGCCCGGAACCAAGGCTCCCTTCCTGCATGCTGCGC
>CAJUNZ010000085.1 GCA_910587755.1 uncultured Acetatifactor sp.
AGATCGTATTCGGTGACTGGAGTTCAGACGTGTGCTCTTCCGATCTGGCAGGAGACGTCCCGTCCTTATAGAGACGCAGACAGAGCCTCTCCGCCAGAGGGCTCCACACCTTAAATACCGTCCTTCCCTCCCTGCAGTCCGCGCCCAGATCCTTCCCCTCATAGCAGAACTGTGCGTCAATCTCCTCACTGGCAAACACTAACTTACTGTCACCCATTACTTGTTCACTCCTAAAAAAATGCTGCCACAAAATAATACGTGATATTCTGCAGCAGCATCAGTATAGTTATACATCATTTTACGCGTTGCTGTCAAGGCAATTCTGCCCTGTACACAGGAACTGTCCCTTATCTTATCCCTTCACGGCGCCTGTGACCCCTTCCACATAGCACTTCTGGGTCAGCAGAAACAAAATGGAAATAGGAATGGAGATCAGCACACAGCCGGCATAGAACTGGGTGTAGTAGTACTCCACATACTCCTGCTCCAACATGGTCCACAGGCCAATGGCGATGGTATAGTATTTTGTGTCATTGCCCATGATAACCTTTGCAAAGATATAATCCACCCAGGGGCCCATAAAAGCCGTGATCAGCGTGTAGGTGATAATGGGCTTGGACAGGGGGATGGTGATACGGATAAAAGTATCCCACTTGGTAGCGCCGTCGATGTAGGCTGCCTCGTCTATGGACCTGGATATGGTGTCAAAGAAACCCTTTGCCATATAGAATCCAAGTCCTGCACCTCCTGAGTACACAAGCACCAGAGAGAGCTGCTTCAGGGTACCAGTCTCCAGAAGGCCGAGTCCCTTCAAAATGTAGTACACTGCGATCATGGACATGAATCCGGGGAACATACCCAGGATCATGGCAATGTTCATAAAGGGCTTGCGCATTTTAAACCGCAGACGGCTCATAACATAGGACACGCACAGCACAAAGAACGCCGCCAGAAGGGTGCTGAAGATGGCGATAATGAAGGTATTCATAAACCATCTGGTAAAGTCAATGCTTGTGCCCCCCTGGATCTTGCTGTTGACACCCTGGATCAGCTCCTTGTAATTGTCCAGGGTAAATCCCTTTGGCCATATATACGTTTTATAGGAACCACCCTCCGCACGGAATGAGGTCAGTACCACGTAAAAGATGGGCAGCACCCAGATTACGCTCAGGATCGCCAGCAGAATATGACAGGCTGAGTTGGTGATAAACCTTTTCATCTTCATTATTGGAAAGCCCCCTCATCTTTGTAAGAACCTGTTCGGTGATAGGTCAACAGTGACAGTGTGGCAAGTATCACAAACACCAGAATACCTATGACGGCTCCCAGGTTGTAATCCTTTTGAGTAATGGTCAGCTTATACAGCCAAGTGACCAGCAGGTCGGTCTTGCCCGCGTAGTAGTATTCCAGAGAGTCAGGACCGCCTCCCGACAGCAGGAAGATCACGTTAAAGTTGTTGATATTCCCGGTGAAGGAAGTGATCAGGTTGGGGGTCATGACAAACACCATGTAGGGAAGAGTAATCTTCCTGAAGATTGTGGCCGCATTGGCCCCGTCAATCTTGGCCGCCTCATAGAGGTCCGCCGGGATATTCTGCAAAATACCTGTGGTGGACAGCATGGTGTAGGGCACGCCGATCCAGATATTGATGCAGATAATGGTGATCTTGGCATAGAGAGAATCTGTGAAAAAAGGCACCGATTCTGTGACCCCGATAATGCCAAGCTCCCTCAGAAGGACGTTCACCGGTCCGTTGGCGTTAAAGATGGTCCTCATGGTGAGCAGGGTAACAAACTGAGGCACTGCCACCGACAGCACGAACATAAACCTCCAGAAGCCCTTGGCCCTGGTACCCTTGCGGTTGATCAGAAGAGCCAGCAAAAGTCCCAGAATATAGCAGCTAACCGTTGCCGTCACCGCCCAGATCAGCGTCCACACCAGGACAGGCCAGAACGTGGCTGCCAGGGAGCTGCTGGAAGACAGCATGGAGGCAAAATTCTCCAGTCCCACCCAGGAAAACAGGTTTCCGGGAGGCTGATGACTGTGGTCATAGCTTGTAAAAGCGATCAGAATCATGAAAATCAGCGGAACGATGGTGAAGACAATGATTCCGATAATGGGGAAAGTCAGCAGGAACGCATGCAGGTTTTCCTCCTTCAGGGACCTGATATCATCCATAAAAGTAGGAATCTCCTGCCCTTTCTGTCTGCGGATCTGAGTGCAGTAGGCACTTTTGGCGGACATGCAGGAGAGGAAAATCACACCCGCTGTCAGCACAAAAGTGATGACGCCGTAGAGCAGGCACAGCATGGAGTTGTCGCCAGTGGAGTACTCATAGATCCCCAGGGCCTCATTGTAGACCTGACCCTGTTCCACCGTGCCCAGGGTGATAAAATCACCGATGGCGCCGATGCCGAAAGTAAACAGAAAGATGAAATACAGTACTTCCAGTGCCAGGAAAATCAATCCCCTGACCACCTGTTTATTCAAAATGTTTCCAAGGCCGAACACTAGAAAGGAAAGCCTGGTGACAGTATTTCCTTCCTTCATTATCTTCAGGGCGCCCGCATCCCTGGGTTTATCAAATTCGGATGCAGCCTTCTTCTTAAAGATTCCCATCTTTAACCTCCTTCTTGGAATCTGTACTATGACTATATCGAAGAACACATATGCGTAAAGAAATGTCCGCAGACAATCTGCACAGAGATTTTGGCTGTTTCTATAAATATCTGCCGGGATAATACGGGGATACCGGCCAGGCGGCACCCCCGTATCTATGTAATCCCTGAAAGTCAGGATTTATTCTGCCGTCATTGCCGCAACAAATGCGTCAAGTTTCTCCTGCACATTGCTCTTGTTGATCTCGCCGCTCCTGATCTCAGTGGGGATGGCGCCTGCGTAGGACCAGTACCTGGCACTGAACACGGAGTTGGAAGGCTGTGCCACGCTGGCCGTGTTAGCCTCGTTTACCACAACGGTGGCAAGAGGATCCGCCAGAACGGACTCACTCTGTCCTGCAGCAGTGTTGGCGGGAACCTGTGCGGAGAGCTCATAGCGCAGAAGCTGGTTCTGCTCGTTGCCCAGGTATGTTGCAAAGGCAACTGCCGCCGCCATATTCTTGGACTGAGCATTCACGCCGATAGCCTTGGAGCCATAGAAACCAAGGAGCTGATAGTCATTGCCGTCGGGATTGAAAGTGGGAATCACAGCCATGCCCATATCATCCCCAAGGATGTCATGGTACAGATCGTAGTTCCAGGAACCGTCAAACCATGCTCCAAGCCTGTGGCTCTCCACCAGCTCAGATACAGAGATCTCGCCGTCATAAGCACATTTCGGGTTGTTGATCAGGTCAATCAGATAGTTGGTCACAGCGACACCTTTCTCGCTGTTCCAGTCCACACCTGCGGAAAGATCGCTGCCGTCGGGTCCGAAAATACTCAGGCCTGCACCGTAATAGTAGCAGCCAAGCTTCCAGCCGCCTGAGGACTCAAAGTAGAAGTTGTACACATTGTCAGCCGTCTCCTTGGCCATAATCTTCTCCAGGGAAGTAATGTCCTCCTCGCCCAGAAGCGTCTTGTCATAGTACATAAAGAACGTATTGTGGGTAAAAGGAATTCCATACACTGCGTCGTCCACCATCACAGTGTCCACAACAGCCGGTGCGATATCGTTCTTCACCATAGCCTCAGTGTCGCCGCCCAGACGTGCCACTGCGCCTGCGTCAACCAGAACCGGAAGCTGGTCACTGGCAAACATAAATACATCCGCAGCCGCTGCCACATCCTTCGTCACCTCGTCCTGGCACTTGTCCTCGCCCACAACCTCGGTGGTCCAGGTGATATTCCACTCAGGATGCTCTGCCGCAAAGGCCTTCTGCATCTGATCCATGGCCCCTGTGTCAATCTGGTTCTGAGGGCACCATACCTTCAGGGCGATGTCCTGGGTCTCACCACTTCCTGCCCCCCCCGTCTGTGGATCCGCTGTTTCCTGCGCTGCCGCCCTCGGCACTGCCGCCCTGTGCGCTGCCGCCCTGTGAAGACTCGCTGCTGTCATTTCCGCAGCCTGCCAGAGCCGTTGCGGCCATGGCCGTGATCAGTAAAGTTACCAAAAGCTTTTTCATGATTTTTCCTCCTTAAAAATTTTTAAACTTTTAGAAAGTTTCCTTAAGTTTCGGCTAAAAATACATTAACACAATTTCATGAGGCAGTCAATCATAATTTTAGTAGTTATTACTGTCCGACCCCCCTGTTTCGACACGTTTTTTGTGCATTATATCAGCAATCCCGAAACTTCTCCGCAATAAAGTGTCGAAACTTTCCGTTTGTATGTTTCGCCGCAACATATTCACGGCATTCCGTTCCACTTAGGCCCTCTGGCCGCTTATATTCACGGTTTTACATCTCCTTTATGGCGGATGCCACTAAAAAACATGCATTATTATCTTTTATTTCGTTTTACTCTGGAGTGGAAGTTTCGCTGCCATCCTTGCTTTTTTCCCTGTGGCTTGCTATAATCTAATCATACAGACGAAAATTGCCGTCATTTTTAACAAAATTTTTCTACCCTTTTTCAAACAGGAAAACATAGACGTAATACTCTCAGGAGGCCAATATGGTAACAATAAATGATATTGCAGATAAACTGGGCATATCCAAAAGCACGGTCTCCAAAGGCCTCAACAATGCCATGGATGTAAGCGAAGAAATGCGCAGAAAGATCCTGGAGACGGCAGTGGAGCTGGGCTATGTCAACAGGCGCCAGCAGAAGCGGGAGAAAAAGCTCTGTATCCTGATTGAGAATATGGACTACAGCACACCCAACCAGTTTGGCCACGACATTGTGCTGGGCTTTAAGCAGATGGCGGAGCCGGACGGATGGACGGTGGATCTGATTCCCATCAACATTGACTTTCAGAGAGGAATGCCCTACGGCGTGTTCATGCTCCAGGGAGGCTATCAGGCATCCTTCATCCTGGGGCTTACCCTGCTGGATCCCTGGATGCAGGAACTGCGCTCCTCCCAGATCCCCGCCGTCCTTTATGACAACTATATCAAAGACAATCCCAATGTGGCCTCCGTGGGCTGCGACAGCCAGGAGGGATTTGACCTGGCCGTGCGGCACCTGAAGGAACTGGGCCACAAAAAGATAGGACTGATCTCAGGTCCTCTGGAGTCCTACATTCTCAAGGCCAGATACAGCGCCTACCTGAATGCCCTGGACAAATACGGCCTGGAGATCAATGAAAGCCATATCGGCCTGGGATATTTTGTGGCGGATTCCACCAGGACTTACCTCCCAAGACTTCTGAAGCAGGGAGTCACCGCCATTCTTTTCTCCCACGACATCCGCGCGCTGTCCGCCATCACAGAGTGCAGAGACAGGGGCATCCGCGTTCCTGAGGATGTGAGCATTATAGGTTTTGACGATCTGCCCATGACAGAATACACCGTTCCCTCCCTGACCACCATCCGCCAGGACAGAACCGCCCTGGGCAAATGCGGCTTCTATGCCCTTTCCTGCCTGCTGAACAAGGTGGCCATCGGCTCCATCCTGCTGCGGGCTCCCCTGGTAGTGAGAAATTCCACCGGTCCCGCCCCTGAAAAATCCCCGGAATAAGGCCGCCGGAACCGACCTTCTCCCTGCCGTTTCCCTCTGAACCCCAGAACCTGCCGTACAATACAGGGCGCGGAAAGCTTTTAAAACCTTTCCGCGCCCTTCTGTTATCCCCCTATACTCTGTCTACTCTCCCAGAAATGCCAACCTTCTCTCCCAGCTGCACCCTGGTCTCAATTTCCCTGCGGGAACTCTCCAGAAGATCCTGGTCGGGAACCACTCTTCCCTTCTGAGTCATGAGAATCACCGTAGAACCTCCGAAAGCAAAATGTCCTTTTTCCTGTCCCCTGGCCACGGTCTTATTGCCCGGGTTATTCTCAATCTGTCCCACCAGCATGGCTCCCACTTCCATCTGAAGCAGCGTCCCAAAATTCTCCGAGCGCAGCAGGCAGTACTCCCTGGTATTCTCCTTATACACAGGAAACCTGTCGCTGGCTGCAGGATTCACTGTGTGGAACACTCCCGGTATATGCACATTCCGGGACACCTTGCCCCCGTCCACATAGATATACCTGTGATAATCCGCCACCTGCAGCCGGAATATCCACACATATCCCCCTTTGAAACGCTCTGCCAGCTTCCGGTTCCTCAGCAGACTGCCCACCGTATACCGGGCATGCTTTACATGAAATACACTGTCTTCATCAGCTTTATAAACTTTCAGCAGGCCGTCGCAGGGGCTGACAAATATTTCCGGAACCGGTTCCACCCACCGGGCCGCCTGAGCCAGTCTCCTGGTAAAAAAATCATTGTAAGAGACAAATTCCCTTTTCTCAAACTCTTGCATAGGAATGGAATGACTGCGGATAGTAGGGCCAATCAAAGCCTTCGACAGGCCTGAATTCAAAAACGCCCCCCCTGCCCTGGAAAAAGCCGGGGAAATCAAAGGTCTGACACAAAACCTCCCCACAACATTTCCATACAGAGCCTCCAATAGACTATCCTGCATGGATTTTACCTCCGTTACATTCCCTTCCCTGTCTGCCACTAAACGCATTTATTCCCCTTCCCCTTTCTCTGCTTTTGTCCCCGCGCACCCGCCTGGGACTGATTTCCAGCTTTTCTCTGTCAGTGCATGTGGACCAGATCCCACCAGCTCCTCCAGGCAAATACAATCACACCCACCGCAAGCGACACCAGGACCACAATCAAAAACACCTGTTTTACAGAGGGCTTGCGGAGTTTAAAATCAAAAACAAACAAAAACCCTACCAGGGCAACCAGAATATGCAGCGCAACGGGAAACGCCTGACGGCTTGGAAACAGAGGGGAAACCACGAACAGGAGAGGCAGGGCAACCGCCATGGAAGTAATTGGAAGACCCTGGTAATACTTCCTGGCTTCCTCTGTCTGAGCCTGGCGTTTGGCCTCCATCACATTGAAATAACCCAGCCGGATCATCCCTGCCAGACCATACAGCACCAGAATTGCCATGCTGTAGATATGGTTCATGCCCAGCTCATAGCAGATTACAATGGGCAGGGCCCCAAAGCACACAATATCACTGAGGGAGTCAATCTGAATGCCAAAGCTTTTCTCGTCCTCGGTCCGGTTCTTCTTTGTTCTGGCAATCTTGCCGTCAAACATGTCGCAGAGCCCTGAAAATGCCAGACAGAAGATAGCCCACCGTGGATGTGACGAGACCGCACAGAACATTCCTATGACAGCCGAAGCAAAGCTGACATAAGTAAGTATTACCGTATAATCATAGAATCCTATCACAAAAACCCCTCCTCATCTCATATCCCCATTCCCATTTTCTGAGCTGTCAGCCCTGCCGCCTCAGGCTGTAATAAAGCTGCGCCGCCACCGTAAAAAACGCACTGATCAAAAGCTGACTGTAATATCCCAGTCCTCTGGAAAAAACCATGGCGGGCAGCAGCACTGACCGGAAAACGGGCGCAAATATCTTTAAAAACAGAGCCTCGCTGATCCCCATCCCTCCGGGAAGCGGAAGCATATCCACCGATACGGACACCACGGCCTGCAGGAGCACCACATCCCATATGGGTGTCCCCTCCATGCCAAATCCCAGATAAACCATCCATGTCACGGCAAACAGCGCAAAACGCTGTACAAAAGTAATCAGCACCACATGAACAATCACCTTTTTATGTTCCTTAAGGTATCCCGCCGTCTCCCGGTAGACCTGCATGGCATCCTCCAGCTTTTTCACCCTCTCCTCCCTGTGCCGGAGAAAGTGAAGCCGCTCAAGCCATTTCATACCTATTTTAAGAATCTGTTCTGCCAGAGCCGGGTGGAACACCAGCACCGTCATCAAGCCCACACAAAACACATTCAACAGCACTCCCAGATAAAATACCGGAAGAATTTCCTCCAGATAACGGTGCAGAAAACCTCTTCCGAAAATCAACACCCCCAGTCCAATAACCACCAGCACCAGCTTATATGTGATCGTCACCACCATCAATATCACCGTGGCAACAGGAATGGGTATCTTTTCCTTCTTCATAAAATATATCTGCATGGGCTGGCCGCCTGTGGCGGAAGGAGTAATGCAGCTGAAAAAGAAACCCACAGAGGAGAAAAGAAAGCAGATTCTCTTTCTCAGGCGGATCCCATAGGAAGTGAGCATATACCACAGAATAATAGACTCTCCCCCTATGAAGAACACCACAAGAAAAACACCGGGGATCATCCATCTGGCATCCACTTTCCTTATGGCCTCCCCCATGGCCTCCAGATCTTCCCCATGAAAAACGCCGTAAATGGTGAGCACAAACACCGACAGCACAAATATCCCATTCCAGAAAACCTTCTTTTTCGTCTTCATCCCCTGTTTCCCCCTCTCAGAATCGGAAACAGGCCATTGACCTTGTCAAGAAGTTTCTCATACAGCTTCCAGATGCCTGTGTTCTTCCCTATATAAAAGCAGGCCTCCGCCAGCCCAATTCCCCCGAACACATCCACCACCACATGCTGTTTTGTGGTCAGCGTAGACACACAGATGAGCAGCGCCATCAGGCAGGAGAATCCTCTGTACCACGCAGGAATATTCTTTTTCCCCCTGATCCCAATATAGCAGAACCAGCTCACAAGGCAGTGGATGGAGGGGAAAAGATTGTCAGCCGCATCCGTCTGGTACAGCCCCAGCACCACCTGATTCCAGAATCCATCCGCCTCCACCAGAGGTCTGGTGTTGGTGGTGGGCAGCAGCAGGTAAAACCCAAGGCAGACAATCCTGGAGAGAATATCTCCTGCAAAAAACTGGCATACTTCCCTCTTTCCCTGCCTGGCAATGAGGACATAATTTATCGCCCAGAACAGGTAACAGCCCAGATAGACCGCCACCGACGGAGCCCAGAACGGAATCAGTTCATCCAAGGGACTCTCAATATTATAATGATGCCATTCCCCCGCCACCGTCCTGGAGCCGAAATACACCAGCAAATTGACGGTCAGCGCAAATATAGGAGGAAAGATCCCATTTTCAGGTATTATTTTTTTCAGTATCTCTCTTGTTCTGCCCATATTTCTCCTGTCATATCCCGCCAAAAATCTCCACCCTGTCTGGAGATTTCCGGGAAACTTCACCTGTTTACAACAGTACAAAGTATAACAAGCTTTTTAACGGGCTTCAAGATGATTTTTCTTATCTTTAATAAATCTTTAGATAATTTTTAACAATGGACAACGCTTGACAAAACTGCCCTGCCTCCTTATGATGGGATATGATAACATCCGGCGGTATCCCGCAGGATAAAACATTATCTGCCAAGAGAAAAGAGGAACACCATATGAACCTACATAAGACCAAGCCCTCCCCTGCTTCCCACACTGTGGACATGACTGTGGGAAACCCCTATTCACTGATGATAGGCTTCGCATTTCCCATTCTGCTGAGTCAGATTTTCCAGCAGCTCTACAACACGGCGGATGCCCTGATTGTGGGCAACTTCCTGGACACCAACGCCCTGGCCGCCGTCACCTCCTCCGGCACACTGATCTTCCTGCTGATCAGTTTTTTTATGGGAATCGCCATGGGCGCCGGGGTGGTAATTTCCCGATATTTCGGCGCAGGCGACATGGAGCAGGTGTCCAAAGCCATACACACCATCATGGCATTCGGTCTGGCCAGCGGCATTCTCCTCACGGTGGTGGGTGTCTTTTTCACTCCAACCTTCCTCCAGTGGATGCAGACAGATCCGGAAGTCATGCCCGATGCGGTGGAATACTTCCGCTTCTACTTTTTAGGCTCCCTGGCACTGGTACTGTACAATCTCTGCCGAAGCATTATGAACGCCCTGGGCGACAGCCGCAGGCCCCTGTACTATCTGATCTTTTCCTCCGTGCTGAATGTGGCGCTTGACCTGCTCTTTATCGCCGTATGGAAGAAAGGTGTGTGGGCCGCCGCACTGGCCACCGTCATTTCCCAGGCGGCAAGCGTGGTTCTGTGTATGATCCACCTTCTGCAGAAAGGCAATGTCTTCACGGTGGAGCTGTCCAAGATCCGTTTCCACCGGGACATGCTTCTGGAGATCATCCACTATGGCCTGCCCTCCGGCATACAGAATTCCATGATCGGTCTGGCAAATGTCATTGTGCAGTCCCAGATCAACTCTTTCGGTAAACCGGCCATGGCTGCCTACGGGGCCCACGCCAAGATTGAAGGCTTTGCCTTCCTGCCCATCACCAGCTTTAACATGGCCAGCACCACCTTCATCAGCCAGAACCTGGGGGCCGGACAGCACGACAGGGCTAAGAAAGGTTCCCGTTTTGCCATCCTGGCGGCGGTGCTGCTGGCGGAGGCCATCGGGGTATTCTGCTTCATCTTCTCCCCTACGCTGATCGGCTTTTTCGACCAGACACCCCTGGTGATTGAGCTCGGCGTAAAACAGGCACGGACGGCCGCTCTGTTCTACTGTCTCCTGGCCTTCTCTCACTCCGTGGCGGCAGTCTGCAGGGGTGCGGGAAAAGCCTTTGTACCCATGCTGGTAATGATGTCAATCTGGGGCGGCGTGAGGGTATGCTATATCGCCGCGGTAATGCACTTCACCAATGATATCGGCTTTATCTACTGGGCCTATCCCCTTACCTGGGGCATAAGTTCCGTGATCTATCTCATCTATTATCTGTGCAGCGACTGGGTTCACGGATTTGACAAAGCCTGATATACAAAGAGCAGTAAATGTGAGACAGCCTGGGCTGAATGGCCCAGGCTGTCTCAATCTATATCTCCTTCACGCCGCTTCTTTTCGTCACTGGTCCACGCTGTAGTTAGGTGCTTCCTTCGTGATATGGATATCGTGAGGATGGCTCTCCTTCAGGGAAGCGGCAGAAATCTTCACAAACCTGCCGTTCTCCTTCAGCTGCTGAATGTTCATGGCTCCGCAGTAGCCCATACCGGAACGCAGCCCTCCCAACAGCTGGTAAACCGTGTCTTCCACATCCCCCTTGTATGCCACTCGTCCTTCCACGCCCTCCGGAACAAGCTTTCTTGCATTCTCCTGGAAATAGCGATCCTTGCTGCCGTTCTCCATGGCGGCAATGGAGCCCATGCCCCTGTACACCTTGTACTTCCTCCCCTGGAACAGCTCATATTCCCCAGGGCTCTCTTCACATCCCGCGAACATACTTCCCATCATGCACACGTCCCCGCCGGCAGCAATGGCCTTTGTGATGTCGCCGGAATACTTTATGCCCCCGTCTGCGATAATGGGCACATTGTGCTCTCTGGCTGCCTCATAGCAGTCCATGATGGCCGTAACCTGAGGCACACCGATGCCCGCCACCACGCGGGTGGTACAGATAGAACCGGGGCCTATGCCCACTTTCACCGCATCCGCGCCGCTCTCAATAAGGTCTTTTGCCCCCTGGGCCGTTGCCACATTGCCTGCAATCACCTGCAGATCCGGGTATTTCTCCTTGATCATCCTGAGACAGTTGAGCACATTCTGGGAATGCCCGTGGGCGCTGTCCAGAACTACCACATCCACCTTGGCATCCACCAGAGCCGCCACGCGCTCCAGAACATTGGCCGTGATCCCCACACCTGCGCCGCACAGCAGCCTGCCCTGCTCATCCTTTGCCGCAAGGGGATACTTAATCGCCTTCTCAATGTCCTTAATGGTGATAAGGCCTTTCAGGTTAAAGTCCTTGTCCACTATGGGAAGCTTTTCCTTCCTGGCCTTTGCCAGAATCTCCTTGGCCTCGTCCAGGGTAATGCCCTCCGGGGCGGTGATCAGCCCTTCGCTGGTCATGGAATCTTTGATCTTTTTGGTGAAATCTGTCTCGAATTTTAAGTCCCGGTTGGTGATGATGCCCACCAGCCTGCGGCCCTCGGTGACGGGAACTCCGGATATGCGGAACTTTCCCATCAGTGAGTCCGCATCAGCCAGTGTATGCTCAGGAGTCAGAGAAAAAGGATCTGTGATAACGCCGTTCTCAGAACGCTTGACTTTGTCCACCTCTTCGGCCTGGGCCTCAATGGACATATTTTTATGGATAATGCCGATGCCGCCCTGCCTGGCCATGGCAATGGCCATACGGTGCTCCGTCACAGTATCCATTCCTGCGCTCATCATAGGAATGTTCAGTCTGATCTTCTTTGTCAGCCAGGTTGTCAGATCCACCTGGTTTGGCACCACCTGCGAAAACGCAGGCACTAACAGCACATCGTCGAAAGTAATGCCTTCACCGATTATCTGTCCCATTTTCCATCCTCCTGTGTGATTTGGTTTAGTGAGTAGATTATAATGTTCATGAGTTTACCAAAATTTTACACTGATGTCAATGAAAACTTCTCCTGTATTTCTGCCCGTATTTCTTCCGTTCTCTCCCCTGTCCTCACTGCTCTAATCGGTAAACACCTTCCTGGGAGCCACATTCTTCATGGCCTTGACCAGCTCCTCCGAGGGGCTCAGAAGAATTTTTTCGTTTCCTTCATAATACA
>CAJUNZ010000086.1 GCA_910587755.1 uncultured Acetatifactor sp.
TACGGCGACCACCGAGATCTACACTCTTTCCCCTACACGACGCTCTTCCGATCTACCTGCAGATTGTCATGCTGCCTGAGCAGGGGCTGATTCTGACATTCTCCGAGAGGGATTCCCAGGTGAAGGAAGGGGAACAGTTCATTGAATGCCTCAGGGAGATGAGACGTCTTCTGCAGAAGACCCGGGAGAGGCTGGGCGGTCCTCCTGCGGAGGAGTCTGAGGAGAGCGCCGGCTCTCAGAATGCCCTGGAGGGTCAGGGCGCTCAAAATACAGAAGAGAGCGCCCAGAACACAGGCGCCCCCCAGGAGCAGGGGGCTCAGGGGGCGGGCCAGGAGGGCGCGGAACAGGCCCAGCGTCCTGGATTCGCGGTGTTTGTGTTCTCAGGACTTGGAAGGGTTATGGAGTTCGCCGCGGCGCTGCCGGGCAATCTGCAGACGGAGAGTTCCCTCTATGAGATGGACGGTTTCTACTATCTGTACCTGCTGAAAGGGCGCGCGTCCTATGAGCGCTACAGCAGAGCCTGCATCCAGGCGCTGGAGTTTGGCAGCCTCTATGCGGCGGAAGAGTCCCAGGTGCTGGGGCTGAAAGAGCACGGAAAATGCCTCATACCGAAAAAGGCAGTAAAAAAGCTCCGGGGTTGACCCTGGAGCTTTTGAATTTTTTTAATGCCTATTGCTTTATGACAAGGGAGTGTGGTATGATTTCTGGAAAGGAGCTGTTCATAAATAACTTTGCGGCCGGCGCAGTTATTTATGAACAGTTCCTAATATGTGCCCGGGGTCAGGACTGCGTCATGGGAACCATGTGCCGTAAATGCAGACCGGCCCGGGTATCTGCCGGGCGGAGGGCGGGAATATGAACGGTTATCTGTATGAGACACATATGCACACCAGCGAGGGAAGCGCCTGCGGCCAGGCCGGAGGCGCCCAGATGGCCAGGGCCTACGGGGCCGGGGGCTATGCGGGCATTATTGTCACCGACCATTTTTTCTACGGAAATACGGCGGTGGACAGGAGCCTTCCCTGGAGGGACTGGGTGGAGCGCTTCTGCCTGGGCTATGAGCACGCCAGAGCGGAGGGGGAGAAACTGGGGCTCCAGGTCTTCTTTGGGTGGGAGTCCTGCTACCAGGGCACGGAATTTCTGGTATACGGCCTGGACAAAGAGTGGCTTTTGTCCCATCCTCAGATCAGGGACGCCACAGTAGAGGAACAGTATGCCATGGTGCATGAGGGAGGTGGTTTTATCAGCCACGCCCATCCCTTCCGGGAGGCGTCCTATATCCCCGGGATCCGGCTTTTTCCGGAGTACGTGGATGCGGTTGAGGGCATAAACGCCACCCACACCAGCCCCTTCAACAGCTTTAAGGGGGGACATAAGGAGTTCAACGACCGGGCTCTGGCCTACGGGCGGGAGCACTCCCTGCCTCTGACCGCAGGGTCCGACCAGCACAGCACGGCCATGATCCGCGGGGGAATGCTCTTCCCCAGGCGTCTGGAGGACATTCATGATTTTACCCGCGCTGTGGCGGCAGGGGAGGCTCTTCGTCTGGTGGACAGCACCGACGAGGTGTTCTGGAACGGGAAACAGACTCAGGAATCCGGAATATTCAGGGGGGTATAAGGAGAGAGATGGAACAGACAGAACAGCAGAAAAAGGTATCCCTGATACCCTATCTCATGAAATATAAATGGCACTATCTGGCGGGCATTGTCCTGCTGCTGGTGGTGGATCTGGCGAATCTGTATGTTCCCCGGTACATGGGGGATATCATAGACGGGCTCACAGAGGGAGCCTTCGGCATGGAGGGTGTGATTCCTCTGCTGTGGAAGATCCTGGCGGCGGGAGCCGCCATGATGGTGGGGCGTTTCGGCTGGAGATATTTTATCTTCGGCGCCGCCCGGGGCATAGAATACCGCCTGCGGGACGATATGTTTTCACATCTGGAAACCCTGTCCGCGCGGTATTTCAACAGCCATAAAACAGGGGATCTGATGGCCCATTTCACCAACGATCTTCAGGCGGTCCGGATGGCGGTGGGGCCTGCGGTGGTGACTGTCTTTGACGCGGTGGTGATGACGGTGATGGTGCTTTTCCAGATGGTGGTCTATGTGGATCTGCAGCTGACCGTTCTGGCATTTGTGCCCCTGACTTTGGTGGCGGTGGGGTGCTATTTCTACGGCATCGAGGCAAAAAAACGCCAGACCAGACGCCAGGAGGCTTTCTCCAGCCTGTCTGACAAGGTTCAGGAAAGCCTGTCGGGGGTGCGTGTGCTGAAGGCTTTTGTCCAGGAGGAAGAGGACTTTAAGGCCTTTGCCAGGGCCAGTGAGAATGTGAAGGAGAAGAATCTGGCGGTGGTGAAACTGCGGGCGGTGTTTGGGCCTTCCCTGGATGCCGTCACCGGCATCAGTCTTCTGCTGACATTGATCTTCGGCGGAAAGATGGTTCTGGCGGGAACAATCTCTGTGGGTCAGTTTGTGGCTTTTACCACCTATATCAGTATGCTGGTGTGGCCCATGATCGCCTGCGGGGACTGTATCAATATGTTCAGCCAGGCTTCGGCGGCTTTCCAGCGGATATCCTGCATTTTCCGGGAGGAACCGGACATTGTGGACAGGGAAGGCATTCCGGAGGGGGAGGATGTGAAGATCCGGGGGGAACTCACCCTGAAAGATCTGACCTTCACCTACCCCGACGGGGAGGAGCCGGTGCTGCAGTCGGTGAATCTGCATGTGAAGGCGGGGGAGATGCTGGGAATTCTGGGGCGGACCGGCAGCGGAAAGTCCAGTCTGGCGGATCTGTTGCTGCGGGTGTACGACTGTCAGGAGGGCTCTCTTCTGGTGGACGGCAGACCTATCACGGAGTTTCCTCTGGCGGTGCTGCACCGGGACATGGCCTATGTGCCCCAGGACAATTTCCTCTTCTCGGACACCCTGGAGGAGAATATTGCTTTCGGCCTGGAGGAGCGTATCAGCCAGAACCCGGAGCTGCGCCAGCGGATCCGGCGGGCGGCTTCCGCGGCCTGTATCCATGACAATATTATGGACTTTCCCGAGGCCTATGGCACCGTGGTGGGGGAGCGGGGCGTGACCCTCTCCGGAGGACAGAAACAGCGAAGCTCCATCGCCAGGGCCCTCCTGATGGACGCCTCGGTGCTGATTCTGGACGATTCGCTCTCGGCGGTGGACACGGACACGGAGGAAAAGATTCTGGAAAATCTTATGGAGCTGCGCCGGGGCAGAACTACCATTGTTATCGCCCACCGCATTTCCACCCTTCAGAAGGCGGACCATGTGGCGGTGCTGACGGAAGGGAAGCTCACGGAGTACGGCACCCATGAGGAGCTGCTTGAGAAAAATGGGTTCTATGCCCATATCTATGAGAAGCAGCAGCTGGAGCAGGAGCTGACTGCCCTGTAGGTTGTCCCGGTGTTTGTCCGGGGGGAAGACAGGCAGCATACATAGAGTTACCGCCGGTTTTCTTTCAAAATATCAGAGTCTGGAAGAAGAGGATCGTATAGAGGAGTAAGGTATGAGCGCGTTGACAGAGGAGAAAAAAGAATCCACATATAAGGGCAGTGCCCTGCTGCATCTGCTGGGCTATATGAAGCCCTACAGGGGCTGGGTGGCCCTGTGCCTGGGGCTGGTGCTTGCCCTGACAGCCATTGACCTGTACCGTCCCAAGCTCATTGGGGATGCGGTGAATCTGTTCCGGGACAAGGGGGATTACAGCGTCATTGAGGAGACGGCACTGAAGTACACGGTTGTCCTGGTGCTGGGATTTGTGTTCAACATTGCCCAGACCTGGATTCTCCAGAGGACGGGGCAGAGCATCATTCTCACAGTGCGCAAGGAGCTCTATGCCCACATCCAGTCCCTGAGCTGCCGCTATTTTGACCTGACCCCGGTGGGAAAACTAGTCACCCGGGTGACAAATGACGTGGACGCCCTGGACGAGATGTATTCGGGGATTCTGGTGAGGCTTTTCCGAAATATCATCATGATTATCGGACTGGCGTCGGTGATGCTTATCCTGGACTGGAAGCTTGCCCTGGTGTCCTTTGTGCTTCTGCCGGTGGTGGCGGTGCTGACGGTGGTGTTCCGCAAGATATCCCGGCAGACCTACCGGGTTGCCAGAAGCCGTCTTACGGACATCAACACATTCCTGTCTGAGAATATCTCCGGCATGCGCATTATCCAGATTTTCGGACGTGAGAGCCGGAAATTTGAGGAGTTCCACGAGAAAAACCACTCCCTCTACCGTGCTTTTTTCAAGGAGATGATGGTTTTCGCCGTGTTCCGGCCCATTATCTTTATCCTGAGCATTTTCTCCCTGATGATTGTACTGGGACTGGGGAGCAGAGAGGTGCTGGGGCAGACGGTCTCCATCGGCACCCTGTATATGTTTACCCAGTACATAAAGTCCTTTTTTGAGCCCATTCAGGAGCTGGCGGAGCAGTTTTCCACCCTTCAGTCCTCCCTGGCCTCGGCGGAGAAGATTTTCACCATTATGGAGGAGGAACCTCTGGTAAAGGAGGAGGAGAGGCCGGTGGTGCTGCCTCGGATCACTGGCCGCATAGAGTTTTCCCATGTGTGGTTTGCCTATGACAATGAGAACTATGTGCTGCGGGATGTGTCCTTTGTCATTGAGCCCGGGCAGAAGGTGGCCTTTGTGGGGGCTACCGGGGCGGGAAAATCTTCTATTCTAAACCTGATTGGCAGGTATTACGACATTCAGAGGGGGAATATTTATATCGACGGAGTGGACATCCGCAGGCTCAGCAAGAAGCAGCTCCGGGGGGCCATAGGGCAGATGCAGCAGGATGTGTTTGTGTTTGAGGGGGATGTGGATTACAACATCCGCCTTCACAGCAAGAATATTTCCCTGGAGGAGGCCAAGTCGGCGGCGGAGTATGTGAACGCCTCCCGGTTTATTGAGAAGCTTCCCGGGGGATATCAGGAGCCTGTGTCCGAGCGGGGGGCCACGTTCTCCGCAGGGGAGAGACAGCTTCTGTCCTTTGCAAGAACCCTGGCCCACAGACCCAGCATTCTGGTTATGGATGAGGCCACAGCCAACATTGACACGGAGACGGAGCTTCTGATCCAGGAGGCTCTGGAAAATCTCATGCAGGGCCGCACTACCATTATGGTGGCCCACAGGCTTTCCACCATTCAGCATGCGGACTGTATTATGGTAATGCACAAGGGAAAAATCCGGGAGCAGGGCACCCATCAGGAACTGCTCTCCAGGGATGGGATCTACAAGAAGCTCTATGAGCTGCAGATACATCATGAGGCTTCAGCGTGAGGTGCTGCTGACAAAGGGCACCGGGTGTCTCCGGGGCAGCTTTTCATAATACTTCTGCCGCCGGGACGGGAAGGAGATTCTTATGCTGACGCTCGTTTTCAACTGGATATATATTCTATTCACCTGCTTTTGTCTGGGGATGGCTTTCGCGTGGTTTGTGGATAAGACACTGCACTATACCATCAGGGGACTGGACAGCATTCTGGGTGCCGGGCTGCTGACGGCCACCGTATACGCCCAGGTTTTCAGCCTTCTGGGGCCTGTGGGGCTGTGGGCCAATCTGGCGCTTCTGTGCGCCTGTCTGGCTGTGCTGGCGGGAGGAAGGAAGCGCCTGGCAGGCTTTCTGCGGGAGGCCCTGGGGAGCTGTTCCCTGCCCCGGGCAGGGGTGGTGCTGGTCCTTGTGGCCGCCTGGAGTTACTTTGCCTCCCGAGGGTACAGGGTGCCCGATATGGATTTATACCATGGCCAGAGCATCCGCTGGATAGAGGAGTACGGCGTGGTGAAGGGCCTGGGAAATTTTAACGGCCGTATCGGGTACAACAGTTCCATGTTTGCCCTTTCTGCTCTCTACAGTATGAAATTTCTTCTGGGACATTCTCTTCACGGGGTGAACGGATTTATGGCCCTTTTGCTGAGTGTGATGACCCTGAAACTGGGGAAATGTTTTCGGCGCAGGAGGATGCTGCTGTCCGACTATGCCAGGGCGGCGGCGGTGTATTATCTGACCACAATCTGGGACGAGATCATCGCGCCCTCTTCTGACTACGCGGTTATGCTGACCATTTTTTTCATTGTCATAAAGTGGCTGGAGCTGCTTGAAGAGGAGGACCCGGCCCGGCGCAGCAATGCGGTTCCCTATGGACTGCTGTGTGTGGCGGGGGTGTACGCCCTGACGCTGAAGCTGACAGCGGGACTGATTCTGATTTTTCTGTTGAAGCCGGCGTATCTGCTTCTCTCCAAAAAACAGTGGAAGGAAATCGGTATTTTTCTGGCTGTGGGGCTGGCGGTGGCCCTGCCCTGGATGACGCGGACGGTGCTTATCACAGGATGGCTTTTCTATCCCTTTCCTGAGTTGGATCTGTTTCAGGTGGACTGGAAAATGTCCGATGTGGGGGCCATTAGGACCGATGCCTATCAGATCAAAATCTGGGCCAAGGGCGCCAACAGACTGGAGGGAGGAAACCAGTTCAGGGTATGGTTTCCCAACTGGTTTGCCAATGTGCTGCAGTCCACGGAAAAACTGCTGATCCTGGCGGATATCTCAGCCTGTGCCCTGGTGCTCGCAAAAGGAGTGCTGATTCTGGCGAAAAGACAGTGGGACAGGCTGGATCGGTTCCTGGTGCTGGCCGCTGTGGCCGGATGCTACCTTTTCTGGCAGTTCAGCGCCCCCATGATGCGGTATGGCTATGCCCATGTGCTGCTTTTGGCCGCACTGACCTGGGGCTGCGTCCTGGAACGGTTCCGGGTGGTGAAACTCCTCTATCTCTTTCTGGTACTGTACGGATTGTATAAGATGTATGTGGGCTGCGTCTATATCTCATCATGCTGGCTTCGCCCCAACTATGTGTGGCAGGAGACCTACGAGAGCTATGACCTGGAGAGCTTTCAGATCAATGGAGTCACCCTCTATTACAGCCCTATCGGTGATGGCACAGGCTACGATCCATTCCCCTCCAGCACAAGCACCACCGCAACCCAGGTGCGCCTCCGGGGCGACAGCCTCAAAGACGGCTTCCTCCCACCCGCACTCCAAACAAACCCCTGAGCTACTCCCCTACAAGGGCGATATAGAGTAAGAACGGAACTAAAAATCATAAAAAATCATAAACGGAATCGCCCGGGAGAATTTTTCTCTGCTGTTCTTGCAGAGGAAAATTACTCCCCTACAAGGGCGATGGAGTGCAAGAACGGAACTAAAAATTATAAACGAAACTGAAAACCATAACCCAAAACATGCCAGAACAGATTAGAAACCAAAACAGTTCTGAAACGGAATCGCCCGGGAGAATTTTTCTCTGCCGTTCTTGCAGAGGAAAATTGCTCCCCCACAAGGGCGATGAAGTGCAAGAACGGAACTAAAAATCATAAACGGAATCGCCCGGGAGAATTTTCCTCTGCCGTTCTTGCAGAGGAAAATTGCTCCCCCACAAGGGCGATGAAGTGTAAGAACGGAACTCAAATTATGAACAAATATGTTATGGCCCTGGATCAGGGCACAACCAGCTCCAGATGTATATTATTTGACAGAGCAGGGAATATCTGCGCCATGGCGCAGAAGGAATTCGGACAGATTTACCCCAGGCCCGGCTGGGTGGAGCACAATCCCCGGGAGATATGGTCCACCCAGTTGGCTGTGGCCGCAGAGTGCATGGCAGTGCTGGGGGCGGGAGCGGAACAGATTGCCGCCATAGGAATTACCAACCAGAGGGAGACCACCATCCTCTGGGACAAGAATACCGGGGAGCCGGTGTACAATGCCATTGTATGGCAGTGCCGCCGGACATCGGACATGATCCAGGAGCTGAAAAAGGACGGATTTGACCAGGTGATCTCCCGGAAAACGGGACTGGTGCCGGACGCTTATTTCAGCGCTTCCAAGATCGCCTGGATCCTGGAGAATGTGCCTGGGGCCAGGGAGCGGGCCCAGGCCGGGGAACTTCTCTTCGGCACTGTGGACACCTGGCTGATCTGGAACCTCACCAGGGGGGCGGTCCATGTGACAGACTATACCAATGCTTCCCGGACCATGCTTTTTGACATTCACAGACTCTGCTGGGATGAGGAGATCCTGGAACGGTTCGGCATACCTGCCTCGGTGCTGCCCAGGGTGTGCCCTTCCAGCTATATCTACGGACATACGGACCGATCCGTTCTGGGGGGAGAGATTCCCATTTCCGGGGCGGCGGGGGACCAGCAGGCGGCTTTATTCGGTCAGTGCTGCTTTGAACAGGGTGAGGTGAAAAACACCTACGGGACAGGATGTTTTCTTCTGATGCACACCGGGGATCAGGCCATTGCCTCCCGGTCAGGCCTGCTGACCACCATTGCCGCGGGGGTATCCGCCCGGCCCCAGTACGCCCTGGAGGGCAGCGTGTTTGTGGCGGGGGCGGGCGTCCAGTGGCTTCGGGACAGCATGCGTATGCTCAAAAATGCAGCCCAGTCCCAGGGGTACTGCCAGGCGGTGGAAGACACCACAGGGGTGTATGTGGTGCCTGCTTTTGCAGGTCTGGGAGCGCCCTACTGGAACCAGTATGCCAGGGGCACTGTGGTGGGGCTTACCCGGGGCTGCGGCAAGGAACATTTTATCCGGGCGGTTCTGGAGGCGGTGGCCTATCAGACGGCGGATGTGCTGGGAGCCATGGAGCAGGACAGCGGTTTACGGCTGAAAGCATTGAAGGTGGACGGAGGCGCCAGCGCCAACGATTTTCTGATGCAGTTCCAGGCGGACATTGTGGACGCCCAGGTGCACAGGCCCAGGTGCATTGAGACCACCGCTCTGGGAGCGGCGTACCTGGCAGGCCTGGCGGCGGGGTACTGGAGCAGCCAGGAGGAGATCCGGACCAATTGGCAGATGGACAGAATTTTCGCTCCCGCCATGGAGGAGGAGCGGCGCAGACAGCTGCGGAAGGGATGGAAACGGGCGGTAAGATGCGCTCTGATGTGGGCGGAGGATGAGGACGAAAAGGAGTAGAGAATATGTTGGTTCAAAAATACAGGGATATGCTGTCGGGTAAGTCGGTGATACGGCAGCTTTCGGAATTTGCCACGGCCAGGGGCCAGGAGATAGGCTATGAGAACGTCTTTGACTATAGCCTTGGAAATCCTTCCGTCCCCGTGCCCGGGGAGTTTACGGAGGAATTGATGCGGCTGCTGAGCCAGGGGGATTCCTGCGGGCTTCACGGCTACAGCCCAAGCCTTGGGATCACCAGTGTCAGGGAGGCGGTGGCGGCTCATCTGGAGGAGCGCTGGGGGCTGCCCTACCGGAAGGAACATATTTTTATGGCCTCCGGGGCGGCGGGAGCGCTGGCACATGCCTTCCGGCTGGTGGCCCGGCCAGGGGATGAGATTGTCACCTTCGCCCCGTTTTTTCCCGAGTACCGTCCCTATGTGGAGCTGACCGGAGCGGTGCTGCGGGTGGTGCCTCCGGACAGGGAGAATTTCCAGGTGGATTTTGACAGGTTCCAGGAGATGATTACAGAAAAGACGGCGGCGGTGCTGGTGAACACGCCCAACAATCCTTCCGGGGTGGTGTACTCAGAGGAGACCCTGGCCCGCCTGGGGGAGATTCTGCGGGAGAGTTCCGCCAGGTACGGACATACCATCTATCTGATCTCAGATGAGCCTTATCGGGAGATTGTGTTCCAGGGAGTGGATCAGCCTTTTGTGTCCTCCTTCTATGACGATACCATTATGTGCTATTCCTTCTCCAAGTCCCTGTCCATACCCGGGGAACGCATTGGCTATGTGGCGGTAAATCCCCGCTGTCAGGATGCGGAGGAGATGGTGAATATGTGCGGCCAGATCTCACGGGGAACGGGGCACAACTGTCCCCCTTCCCTGATCCAGCTTGCGGTGGCGGGAGTCCTGGGGAGGACGGCGGATTTAAGTGTCTATGAGACCAACGGGAAACTGCTCTATCAGGAGCTGACGCGGCTTGGGTTTCGCTGTGTGAAGCCCGGGGGAACCTTCTACATTTTCCCCAAAGCCCTGGAGGAGGACGCGAAAGTATTCTGCAGGAAGGCCCTGGACTATGATCTGATCCTGGTTCCAGGGGATACCTTCGGCGCACCGGGATACTTCCGTATGGCCTACTGCATTGACACGGAGAAGGTACAGCGCTCCTTTGAGGCCCTGGAGAGATTTGTGAGGGAAGTGTACAACTGAGCCGTCCGGCGGCATACAGTGACAGACCGGCGGCATATACATTAGGGTCGCGGTACAGTTCGGCAGCGGAACGGGAACCAGGGGAGAATCCGGCCCCCGGACAGACACTGCAAAGCCCTGGGGAGCCTTTGAAAAGTTTGGCGTGCAGCCGGGATAAAAATGATGAAGAAAAACTGCCTCTGCAGGCGGTGGAATGGGGTGTAAAATGGAGATAATAGAAATTATTAAGGCGGTGATCTACGGCATTGTGGAGGGCATCACAGAGTGGCTGCCCATCAGCAGCACGGGGCACCTGATACTGGTGGAAGAGCTGATTCCTTTTGACAGCCAGAATGTGGGCGAGGACTTTTTCGGCATGTTCGATGTGGTGATTCAGCTGGGGGCCATCCTGGCGGTGGTGGTGCTGTTCTGGGGACAGATATGGCCCTTTGCCCTGACAAAGAAGGAGAGGCAGCAGCAGGGGGGCACGGGTCTTATGTCCTATTTTAAGAAGGACATCTGGGTGCTGTGGTTTAAGATCCTGGTCTCCTGTGTGCCTGCGGCGGTGATCGGCATTCTGTTTGATGATGTGTTTGACGCGCTGTTTTACAACCCGCCCTGCGTGGCTGGTGCCCTGGTGGTGTTCGGTATCGCGTTTATCCTGATTGAAAACTGGAATAAGGGAAGAAAGTGCAAGGTGACGGCCCTTTCACAGATCACTTACCAGACGGCTTTGATGATCGGCGTCTTCCAGCTGATTGCCGCTGTCTTTCCCGGCACTTCCCGCTCCGGCGCAACCATCGTGGGAGCCCTGCTGATCGGCGTGTCCAGAACCGTCGCCGCGGAGTATACCTTCTTCCTGGCCATCCCCGTGATGTTCGGGGCAAGCCTCCTAAAAGTAGTAAAGTTTGGATTTGACTTTACCGCCATGGAGCTGACAGCGCTGGGGGTGGGAACGGTGGTTTCCTTTATCGTATCCCTGTTTGTGCTGCGCTTTCTCATGGGTTATATTAAGAAGCATGACTTTAAGGTATTCGGCTGGTACAGGATTGTGCTGGGGGGTCTTGTCCTCCTCTATTTCGGCCTTGTAAAGTGATAAGCTTGTGTCTGAACTGTTACGAAAAATGGGCTGTGCGGAACTGAAAAATCCCAATAGAGTTGACTTTTTTGCAAAAATGGAATACAATGCTGTAAAGCGGGCGGAGCCGGAAGGGTTTCCGACCTGCGAATCCAAAATTTTGTGGTTACAAATGTTTTAATAAGAAAGGAAGTGGCAATCATGGCAAGAAGATCTACAAAGACCACAGCGGAAGCTGAGGAGGCGGTAAAGGCGGAGGCGGCAGAATCCAAGGCCGCAAAGGCAGAGGAGACAGCTGCTCCGAAGAAGCCCGGAAGAAAGCCGGCGGCAAAGTCGGATCCTATTGCGGAGGCGCCCACAAAAGCTTCGGCTAAGAAGAAGTCAAGCCAGGAATTTGTTCTGCAGATTCAATACAGCGGCAAGTCCTACTCCCAGGAAGAACTGAAGAAAATCGCCGGGGATGTGTGGAAATATGACTTGAAGCAGAAGGAAGGGGACCTTACCAGTATTGAACTCTATGTTAAGCCTGAAGAGAACAAGGTTTACTATGTGATGAACAAAGAGTTCACGGGAAGCTTTGACATTTAGGAAATAGTATTTCCTTAGGCACCGGCCCATGGCGGAAAAGGGGCGGCACCAGATTTTGCACGGCTGTGCGGGATCCGGGGCCGGTCTTTTTTTGTTCCAGGATTTAGAATTTTTTTAGAATTATTTTTATGGAAATTGGTTGACAATGTATAGGGTAAGTGATATTTTATGGTAAGTGGATGTTAGCACTCCCCTTAAACGAGTGCTAATAACAGAAAGGATGGAAGCCTGGATGGAGCTGGATGAGAGAAAAAAGAAAATCCTGCAGGCCGTCATCCGCAATTACCTGGAGACAGGGGAGCCGGTTGGCAGCAGAACCATTTCCAAGTA
>CAJUNZ010000087.1 GCA_910587755.1 uncultured Acetatifactor sp.
GACCACCGAGATCTACACTCTTTCCCTACACGACGCTCTTCCGATCTCTGGAGAGGGGCACCGGAGGGGGCCGCGCAAAGGAGGTAGGACATGGATCAGGCGGAACAGTTACGTATCCTGAAGGCAGGCCGGCAGCAACCTAAATCGCTGGCCCGTGTCATCACTGTTACCAGCGGCAAGGGGGGCGTGGGAAAATCCAATACCTCCATCAATCTGGCGATACAGTTTCGGAAGAAGGGGAAGAAGGTCATAATCCTGGATGCGGATTTCGGCCTGGCCAATATTGAAATCATGTTTGGAGCGGTGCCCAAGCACAATCTCTTTGACTTGATTTACCAGGGAAAGAGCATCAAGGACATTATTACCTGGGGGCCCATGGATGTGGGGTTCATCTCCGGTGGAAGCGGCATTGCCGGCATGTCCAATCTGAGCAGGGATTACCTGAGCTATATCATCCAAAACCTGGATCAGCTGGATTCTCTTACCGATATAATTATCGTGGACACGGGGGCGGGCATTTCCGACGCAGTGCTGGAGTTTCTGGTGGCCAGCGGGGAGATACTTCTGGTGACAACCCCGGAACCCACATCCATCACGGATTCCTACTCTCTGCTGAAGGCTCTGTACCGCCACGCCCGGTTTGATCCGGATGTCACCAAGGTGAAGCTGGTGGCCAACAGGGTGGCCAAGGAATCGGAGGGGCCGGTGCTCTTCCGAAAGCTTAACGCCGTGGTGGAGCGGTATCTGAAAGTGCCCATGGTCTACCTGGGCTGTGTGCCGGATGACACGCAGCTGTCAAGGTCGGTGATGCAGCAGGTTCCGGTGTCCCTGCAGTATCCCGGGGCCAGGTCCACGGCGGCCTATGAGCGTATTGCAGAGCGGCTTCTGGATAAACGGGAGGAAGAGAGACAGCTATCCAGGGGAATGGCAGCATTTTTCTCACATATCATAGCAGGTAAACGATAAAAATAGAATGGAGTGTATGTTATGTTTTCAAAGTATGTTTCAATAGGCGACAGGGTGGAGCTGCAGTCTGTGAGCCGGGGGGGAGAGGATACGGGCAGCCCTGCTGGAAGGGTCTATACCAGCGTGGTACAGGATATTCTCTCTGAAGACAGCATTGAGATTAGAATGCCCATAGAGAAATCCAAGCTGATTCTGCTTCCGGTGGACGGGGAATTTGACATGATCTTTTACGGTGCCAGTGGCATGTATCAGTGTCTGGCCAGGGTCACGGACCGCTACAAGAGCAATAATGTGTTTCTTCTGCAGATGGAGCTGACTACCAACCTGCAGAGGTATCAGCGGCGTGAGTTTTACCGGCTGAGGTGTGCGCTGGAGATGCATACGCGTCTGCTGGAGGAAAGTGAGATTCAGGCCATGGAGAGCCTGGAACCCTACACTCTGGAGAAATCGCTGCCGCTGAAGCAGAGCGTGGCGGTGGACATCAGCGGCGGGGGGATCAGGTTCCTTACCACGGAGTATTACGAGCCTGGAAGTTTCCTGTACTGCTGTTATCACCTGAACAACGGGGGAGAGCACAAGAAATATGAGATTGTCTGTAAAGTTCTGAGCACTGTGGAGGTTGAAAAACACCCTGGGACCTATGAGCACAGGGTGCAGTATTATGACATGGATCCGGATACCCGGGAAGAGATCATCAAATATATCTTTGAAGAGGAGCGGAAGAACAGGCTGAAAAAGAAATTCAGCAAAGAATAGTTTTTCCCCACTGGGATTACTGCGGCAATATGTAAGATGAGGAGAGACTGCTTATGAGTGACGTGAATTTGGAGCAGGTTACTGAAAATTATTATGATGTTTTGAAAGAGCTGGGGAATATCGGGGCGGGCAATGCCATGACTGCCCTGTCCCAGATGCTCCAGTGCAAGGTTGACATGAAGGTTCCCCAGGTAAAGCTTCTGGAATTTGGTGAAGTGGGTGAGATCATGGGGGGCGAGGAGCAGATCATGGCCGGAGTGTTCTTGGGTGTGGAAGGGGACATAACCGGAAGCATGATGTTTATGGTGGAGGACGCCAGCGCCAGGCATTTGATTCAAAAGATTACCGGGGGTATGCTTCCGGAGGGGACTGAATTTGAGGAGATGGGGCTTTCGGCCATGCAGGAAGTGGGCAACATCATCACGGGAGCTTACTTAAATTCCCTCTCCAGCATGACCAATATGAAGATATTTCCCTCTCCGCCGGCGGTGACGGTGGATATGGCGGGCGCCATTTTGAGTGTTCCTGCCATCCAGTTCGGCATATACGGTGACAAAATTCTTCTGATCCAGTCACAGTTTTATGATGAGGTGCAGCTGGACGGATATTTTATCCTGATTCCGGATTTGGAGTCATATGACAAGATCTTGAAGGCACTTGGGTTGGCTTGAGGCCTTCCTGCTGACCGGCCCGGGTGCAGGAAGGAGTTCTAAATAATATAAGGAAGTGGCACATGAGCGAGATGATGAAAGTAGGAATAGCAGACCTCAAGACCTGCAAGGCCCCGGACGGGGTCATGACTCTGGGACTTGGTTCCTGCGTGGGTATTGCCATCAGGGATCCTGCCATCAAGATCGGCGGTCTGGTACATATTATGCTGCCGGACAGCAAGGCTATCAGTGGAGGACAGCATAATATCGCCAAGTTTGCTGATACGGGGATTGAGGAGCTGGTGAAGCAGATTGAGAGGCTGGGGGCAAGGCGCGCCCGTATGGTTGCGAAGATTGCCGGGGGTGCCACCATGTTTAATTTCCAGGGCGCCGGTTCTGTGGGGCAGGTGGGAGAAAGGAACACGGAGGCTGTGAAGGCAAAACTGGCACAGCTGAGGATTCCGATTCTGGCCCAGGATACAGGCGCAAACTATGGAAGGACAGTGATTTTTTACCCTGAGACAGGCGCATTTCACATTCGTGCCGTGGGCAAGCCTGAAAAAATCATCTGACGAGGGTAAAGACTATGAACAGAAAGAATATGCCGCTGTTGCTGATGCTTTCGGCGGGGGTGGTAACATGTATCATTACTTTTCTGGAGCACTACACCGTGTTTGAGAAACTGGTCTCCCTGCTGGTGGTGCTGGTGATCTTTTTGATGCTGGGGAATGTGCTGAAATGGACACTGGATTATTTTGACAGGCAGAACGAGGAGAAGCTGAAGGCGGAGGGGGAGGTGATCGAGAAGGAGCTGGAAGAGGAGCTGGAATCGGAGGGCGCGGAAGGAGAGAGCGCCTGAAATCTGATGGGAAAGGAGCGTGGGTTTCATGGACGAAACGGGCAGAAAGAAGCTGTTGGAGGAATATGCAAGAACGAAATCGCCGGAAACCAGAGAGAAGATTATTTTGGAATACGCTCCTTTGGTGAAGGTGGTGGCAGGCAGGCTCAGCATGTACCTGGGGTATAATGTGGAGTATGAGGATCTGGTGAGCTATGGTATTTTCGGGCTGATTGATGCCATAGATAAGTTTGACTATCTGAAGGATGTTAAATTTGAAACTTATGCCAGCCTGCGTATCCGCGGAGCTATTCTGGACCAGATCCGGAAGATGGACTGGATTCCCAGGACTATCAGGCAGAAGCAGAAGAAGATTGAGGCGGTTGCCAGGGAGGTTGAGCAGAGGGCAGGACATGTGGCCACGGACGAGGAGATTGCCCAGGGGCTGGGCATATCGGATGAGGAGTATGTGGATTGGCAGTCTCAAATGAAGATAACAGGCCTGGTTTCCCTGAATGAGTATATGGAACAGGGAAGTGACGTGTCTCAGGATCACAGCGGTCATATCGCTTCCAGATTTGAGGCTCCTGAGGAGCGAATCGAGAAGGAAGAGCTGGCCAAGGTATTGGGTGAGGCGCTGCAGCTTTTGACTGAGAAGGAACAGAAAGTGATCACTCTGTATTATTATGAGGAGTTGACGCTGAAGGAGATCAGCAGCATTCTGGAGGTTTCGGAGTCAAGGGTATCGCAGCTTCACACAAGGGCTTTAAAGAAAATGAAGGTAAAGATGGGAAACTATATGGGTATTTTGACGGACAATTAGGTTTGTTATTTGGAAGAGGGGGCTGTATCCGCCGGAGGCGGACAGGGAGGTGCAGGTATGCAGAATGGTTATTTTCGATTGGTAAAGGATGCCACCGGGTTTGGCGTGTCATTGATCCAGCCCACAGGCTGCGGGGAAGAGATCAGGATGGAGGAACTTTTTAAGTATCTCAGTGACCTGAAGATTCCCCATGACAAAAAGCGGCTGGAGGTGGAAGCTGTCATGGGGGTGGACGTGATCTGCCATTTGGGCAACGGAGAGTGCCCTGTCTGTGACGAAACCTTTTATGTGGATGTGAGTGAGGACAACCTGCTCGCCACCGTGCGTTTTATTGCCCCTTCCGAGGGCGGCAAAAGGCTCACCATGGATGGTTTTCTGGATGCCCTGGCAGCAAAGCAGATTACTTATGGCCTGGATACCCAGAACGTGCAGGCGCATTTTAACAGTTCGGGCATGTTCTGTACGGATTTCGTTGTGGCCAGGGGCAAGGAAGTGATCCAGGGCAAGGATGCTCAGATTGAGTATGGCTTCAACACGGAGATGCACAAGCGCCCTGTCCACAAGGAAGATGGAAGAGTGGATTATTTCAACCTCGCCACCATCACTTTCTGCCACAAGGGGGATGTGCTTGCCAAGATCATTCCGGAACAGCCGGGAGAGGCGGGAATGGATGTCTATGGCAAGCTGGTTAAGCCTAAGGACGTGAAAAAGGAGACCATCAAATTCGGCAAGAATACGGAGCTGTCAGAGGATAAGATGACATTGACTTCTCTGGTGGAGGGGCATGTGTCCCTGGCCAACGGGAAGGTCACGGTTGCCAATGTATATTCGGTGAAGGACGTGGATACCTCCACGGGGAACATTGACTTTGAGGGAAGTATTGAGATCTCGGGAAATGTGGCCGCAAACTTTGAGGTGAAGGCCGGCGGAAATGTGGTGGTAAACGGTTATGTGGAGGCGGCCAGGATCATTGCCGGGGGCAACATTATCATTGCCAAGGGTATGAACGGCATGGGCAACGGCTATCTGAGAGCCGGCGGCGATATTGTGGTGAAGTTTTTGGAGAATGTGCGCGTGGTCACGGGAGGTTATCTGGAGACGGACGCTATCCTCCACTGCACGGTGTCGGCGGGCAGTGACGTGAGGGCGGACGGCAAGAGGGGGATGATCGTGGGCGGTTATGTCCAGGCCGCCAACACGGTGACTGCCAAGGTCATCGGTGCCAGCATGGGGGCTCTGACAACGGTGGAAGTGGGGGTAAAACCCTTGATCAAGTCCCAGTATGAGCGGATTCAGAAGGCCCTGGAGGAGAACGAGAAGACCAGTAAAGCTGCCCAGGTGGTGGTGGATAACTTCAAAGAGAAGCAGAAGAAAGGGGCTCAGTTCAACGAGCGCCAGGTGCGGTACATCCGTAGTGTCAACACTCTTGTGAAAGAGAAGGCGGCGGAGGCACAGCAGCTGAGCGTGCGTCTGGAGAGGCTTAAGGCCATGATGGAGGTGCAGAAGAAGGCGGAGATCGTTGTGTCAGGCCAGGTGCATCCCAACACCACCATTATTGTGGGAGACGCCTCCAAGCCCATTATGAGTGCCTGCCACTACTGTAAATTTATCCGGGAGGACGGAGAGGTGCGGATGGTTCCTCTGTAGGATGCCGGAGGGCAGTGCAGTCCATATACTGGGTGCGCTGCAGGTGTGCCGGCAGAGTGTTTTGCGGGTTTCCGGCCTGGGCAGATTGTCCGGGCCGGCTTAGAAAGAAGGTGTGGGCATGGCGTTTGGATCAATTGAGTTTACCACCATCTCCAGGGCGCAGGATTATTCTTCCATCAAACAAAATGAAGATAACAAGGGCATGGTGGACCAGGGCAATTTCAGCGCACAGGTGCAGAAGACTGTGGACCAGAATATGCGTGAGGTCCGGGGCAGCGATGAGACCCGGTGGCATGAGAACAGGCCCGATGCCAAGGAAAAGGGAAATGGGAAATATACCGGTGACGGCGGACGCAGGCGCAAGGGCAAACAGCCCCAGGACCGTGTGGTTGTAAAAGGCAGCGGCGGAGGCGGCTTTGACATGAAAATATGATCTGAAAACTTGATCTGGGAGGCAGCCCGGGGGCGGACGACAATGGATATAATGGAGATTATCCTGCTGATGGCGGGAGGCACTGTTTTTATATTGAGTTTTTTTATTCCGGACCGGAAAGCGGACACGGTGAATGGGGGGGCTCTGGCCAAGGATGAGCTGGCAAAACTGGTGAGCAGTGAGATGGAGTCCATAAAAAGCCAGGTGGAAGATTTGATGGAACGGACAGAGCGCTCCCTGGAAAAGCTTTCTAATGAGAAGATTATGGCGGTGAGCGAGTATTCAGATACCGTGCTGGGGCAGATCCATAAAAATCATGAGGAGACAGTGTTTTTATATGACATGCTCAACAGCAAGCATGTAAGTCTGAAGGGCACTGTGGCGGAAGTGGATCGCGCCTTAAAAGAGGCCAGGGGGACCCTTGGGGATCTTGAGAAAACGGTGGAGGAGCTTGCTGTTGTAAAGGAACAGTCTGTGTCCGCATCCGGAGCCTGGCACCCTGCGCCCCAGGCTGTCCTGCAGGAGGCCGGGGAGAGTGCTCCGGCTGCGGCGGGAGCGGAGGCTGAAGACATTCAGGAGGAATCTGGCCTGGCGGAGAATTCTCTGCATGACAGCGGGGAGGAGAAACAGGACGAAAACGGCAATGACAGAATACTGGAGCTCTATAAGCAGGGGATGCCGGCAGTGGAAATCGCCCGGAATCTGGGCCGTGGCGTTGGGGAAGTAAAGCTTGTGATTGACTTGTTCCGGGGGCAGCAGCGGGCCGTAACCGGGGAGAAGCTGTGAGCGGTATTGTATAAGGCGATTTTGTATTTTGTAGTATATGTGTGGTCTCTTCTGTCACAGGCGGCATTTCTTGCTGCTGGTGGCAGAGGGGAATTTTTAAATTGGGCGGAGTTTTCTGCAGCCCAAAGAGCAGAGGGAATAAGTGAAACTGAGATATCAGATGCGGGGACTGGGAATAGGTATGGTGGTGACGGCTTTGCTGATGGGGGTGGCTACGAAGGAAGGCCTCCCTTTGAGCGATGCGGAAATCCGGGCAAAGGCTCTGGAACTGGGGATGGTGGAGAGTGATTCTCTGAGGCTCAGTGACCTGGGGACGGATGCCAAGGACAGGCAGCCGGAGCAGGGGGATGAGGGCTCCGGTATGGCTCCGGAAGGGACGGCGGAGCCTGTGGACGGCGGAGAACCGGAGGGCATGGCAGAAAGCGGAGCTGGCGGAAGTGATGGGGATGGGGAAGGTGCGTCAGGAAGCGGAGCTGGAGCTGGTGGAAGTGAAGCGGATGGGGAAGGCGCGTCAGGAAGCGGAGCCGGTGCGGAAGGCGCGTCAGGAAGCGGAGCTGGTGGAAGCGGAACAGATGGGGAAGGCGCGTCAGGAAGCGGAGCCGGGGCTGGCGGAACTGGAACAGGTGCGGAAGGCACGTCGGGAAGCGGAGCCGGGGCTGGCGGAAATGGAACAGGTGGAGAAGACACTTCAGGAAGCGGAGGTGGAGCTGGCGGAACTGGAACAGGTGCGGAAGGCGCGTCGGGAAGCGGAGCCGGGACTGGTGGAAGCGGAGTAGATGTGGAGGGTTCGCAGGGAACTGGAGGGCAGGACGGGACGGTGACATTTGTCATAGAACCGGGTGCGACTTCCAGCAGTGTGTGCAGACAGCTGGAGGAGGCCGGACTGGTGGAGGATTTTTCTGTCATTGACACATATTTGTGCAGTAACGGCTATTCCACCAAGATCCGCGCCGGCACTTTTGAGATAGCACCAGGGATGAGCGTAGAAGAGCTAGTTAAGATTATTACAAAGGAGAAATGAACTCAAAAACGGGGGAACATTTTACAGAGAAATAGATGCCGTGTGGCAGACAGAGAGGTGTGAACATGAGACATAAAATGGCCATTGTGGGATTTGGCGGAATGGCAGAATGGCATTACCAGGAGATCCAGACCATAGAAGGACTGGAGATAGCGGGTATCTGGGATATCCGTGAGGAGAGAAGGACATGTGCCCGGGAACTGGGGCTGCATGTGTATGGGGACATGGAAGAACTTCTCGCAGATGCCGGCACAGATCTGGTGCTGGTGGCGGCACCCAACGATGTCCACAAACCTGTCGCCGTGGCTGCTATGGAGGCTGGCAAAAATGTGATCTGTGAAAAACCCATCACATTGAATTCCGGAGATCTGCAGGAGATGGAAGAGACAGCCGGGAAGACAGGACGGTTTTTGACAGTACACCAGAACAGACGGTGGGATGAAGATTATCTGACAGTGAAAAAGATTCTGGAGGAGGGGAAGCTTGGAGAGCTTTTCCGTCTGGAGTCCAGGGTTCACGGCTCCAGAGGAATTCCCGGTGACTGGCGGCAGGAGAGGGAGCATGGGGGCGGAATGCTACTGGACTGGGGAGTACATCTGCTGGACCAGCTGCTGCTTCTGTTTGAAGGAGTATCGGTGGAGAGCGTCCATGCCACCGAGACCCACGTGACCAATCAGCTGGTGGATGACGGTTTCCGGGCGGAGCTTATGTTTGCCAACGGCGTCAGCGCCCTGGTGGAGGTGGGGACGAGCAATTTTGTCTCTCTGCCCAGATGGTATGTGATGGGGGCGGATGGAACGGCAGTCATTGAGGACTGGGATCTGAGCGGGCGTATTGTGAGGGCTTCCGGGGTGGACGAGAAAGATGTGACCCCGGTGATCACGGCGGCCGGGCTCACCAAGACCATGGCGCCCAGAAGAGATGACAGCATTTTCACGGAGCCGCTTCCCAAGGTGGAAAGCGACGTGAGGGAGTTTTACCTGAATGTGATGGCGGTTCTGGAGGGCAGGGAGGAAAGCAGGATCCGGCTGCCGGAAGTGACGAGGGTAATGAAGCTGATGGAGGCAATTGACAGGTCTGCCCGGACAGGGGAAGTGGTAAAGGAGAGACTGTAACATGGCGGAAGTAAAAATTGCGGCGCAGGTATATTCTGTGCGGGGAGAAGCGGAGAAGGATTTTCCCGGAACGATGAAAGCGCTGAAAGAGTGCGGATATGAGGGAGTGGAGCTGGCGGGGCTTTACGGACACAGTCCGGAGGAAATCAGGGACTGGCTTCAGGAACAGGAGCTTGTACCCGTGAGCGCCCATGTGGGGCTGGATTTGTTCCAGCAGGATTTGGAGGGAACGGTGGCGGCTTATCGTACCATAGGATGCCGTTATATCGGAATTCCTTATCTGCCCGGGGAGCGGCTTCCCGGTGGCAGTCTGTATGAGGAGACCTGCTCGCTGATGCGGGAGATTTCCCATAGCTGCAGGGAAAAAGGCATGATTCTGCTGTATCACAATCATACCTTTGAGTTTGAGAAAACCCCGTCGGGGACATTTGTGCTGGAAGAGATTTATCAGTCTCTGGGAGCGGAGGAACTGCAGACAGAACTGCAGACAGAACTGGACACCTGCTGGGCAAAGGTGGCGGGGGAGGATCCGGCTGCCTGGCTGCAGAAATACCAGGGCCGCTGTCCGGTGGTGCATATGAAAGATTTCCGCAGAGGTCAGGACGGCGTGCAGCTGGCGGCTCTGGGAACGGGAGAGCAGGATGTGGCTGGCATTGTCAGAACTGCTGTGGAGTGCGGCGCTGCCTGGCTTGTGGTGGAGCAGGATGACCATCCGTGGGGAAGTCCCATGGAGAATATGCGCACGGGCTGTAAGTGCCTGGAAGGTATACTGGCCGCGGGCTGTGGAAAGGCGTAAGATTTGGGATTTTTTCTCACACTTCTCTTGCAAGGGAGTGGGTGGTGTGTTATAATACAAAAGTTGTGACTAAAAATCACGCATGCCGATTCGGCGGTGGTGCCTGATGGGATCTGGCCTGGGACGGGCTTCCTGCGGGGAGAGGGTTTTCAGGGAAAAGGGCTTGTCAAGGGTAGCTGCCGGAATGCGGGATCATGACGCGGATCCGGCACAGGGAACAGGATATGTCTCTGTAAGGTCATGCGGAAGAATTCAACCAATGGAGGTAAGAACATGAGCGTTATTTCTATGAAACAGCTGCTTGAGGCGGGCGTCCATTTCGGACATCAGACCAGAAGATGGAACCCTAAGATGGCTCCGTACATTTTCACCGAGAGGAACGGAATCCATATTATTGACCTGCAGAAATCTGTGGGCAAGGTGGATGAGGCTTACAGGGCAGTATCCGAGATCGCTGCACAGGGCGGCACGATCCTTTTCGTGGGTACCAAGAAGCAGGCTCAGGATGCGGTTAAAACTGAGGCAGAGCGCTGCGGTATGTACTATGTAAATGAGAGATGGCTGGGCGGTATGCTCACTAACTTCAGGACTATCCAGTCCCGCGTCACCAGGCTTTATGCCATTGAGAAGATGTCCGAGGACGGAACTTTTGATGTGCTTCCCAAGAAGGAGGTCATCAAGCTGAAGAAGGAGTGGGAGAAGCTTGAGAAGAACCTGGGCGGCATTAAGACCATGACCAGGGTTCCGGATGCTATTTTCGTGGTGGATCCCAAGAAGGAGAAGATCTGTGTTCAGGAGGCTCATGCCCTTGGCATTACCCTTATCGGTATCGGCGACACCAACTGTGATCCTGAGGAACTGGACTATGTAATTCCTGGAAACGATGATGCCATCAGGGCCGTGAAGCTGATTGTTGCCAAGATGGCGGACGCTGTGATTGAGGCTAATCAGGGCGAAGCTGTCTACACAGAGGAAGCCCTTCAGGGTGAGGCCCAGGATATTGAAGAAGTAGCGAACCAGGAATAAACAGATCGGGAATGGGAAGGATTATTTCTTAACAGTTCCGTAGGACAGGAGGAGATATAGATGGCAGAGATTACTGCGTCAATGGTAAAGGAGCTCCGTGAGCTGACCGGCGCCGGAATGATGGATTGTAAGAAGGCTTTGAATGAGGCCAATGGAAATATGGATGAGGCTGTGGAGATTCTGCGCAAGAGCGGCCAGGCCAAAGCTGTAAAGAAGGAAGGCAGGATTGCTGCGGAGGGTATTTGCCGCATTGCCCGCCAGGGAGACACCAAGGCTGCTGTGGTAGAGGTGAATTCTGAGACAGATTTCGTGGCAAAGAATGAAACCTTCCAGCAGTATGTTGAGGCTGTGGCACAGCAGGTTGTGGCTTCTTCCGCAACGGATGTTGAAGTGTTCCTGGAGGAGAAGTGGATCGAGGATGCTTCCAAGACCGTGAAGGAGGCTTTGGTTGACAAGATTGCTGTTATCGGAGAGAAGCTGAACATTCGCAGGTTTGCGCGAGTGGAGGCGGAGGCAGGCTGTGTTGCTACCTATGTACACGGCGGCGGCCGTATCGGCGTTATCGTGGAAGGCTGCACCAATGTGGTTAATGACGCGGTGAAGGAAGCCCTGACCAACATTGCCATGCAGATTGCGGCTTTGAATCCCAAGTATGTGGCCACCAGTGATGTGTCCGAGGAGTACAAGGCCCATGAAAAGGAGATTATTGCGGCTCAGATTGCACAGGATCCTAAGATGGCAGGAAAGCCTGAGAAGGTAATTGAGGGCGCTGTGGCTGGACGTCTGAACAAGGAGCTGAAGGAAGTATGCCTCCTTGAGCAGGTGTATGTGAAGGCAGAGGACGGCAAGCAGACTGTTGCTCAGTATGTGGCACAGGTTGCAAAGGAGAATGCCGCAGACCTGTCCATAAAGAGATTTGTCCGTTTTGAGACAGGGGAAGGCCTGGAGAAGAAGCAGGAAGATTTCGCGGCAGAAGTTGCTGCTCAGATGAATGCTTAAGGCGAAGTTTGCCTGGTTATTTTGAATGAAGAAACCCTTGTGAATGGTGTGGGAATGCCATTTGCAGGGGTTTTTGGTATTTCCTAATTAAGACTTGAGAAGAGATTAGGGATAATGTAATTGATGGATTGGTTATTTAATGGTATACTGTTAACATAGAATAATCTAAGAGGAATGGCCAAAAATGAAATTTGAGTAGGATGAGGAAAAAAATATTATTGATTTTGAGCATAGTGTTGATGAGGATAGATATATTGCGATAGGGAAAGTCGG
>CAJUNZ010000088.1 GCA_910587755.1 uncultured Acetatifactor sp.
TTGAAGATATAAGGTTTGTAATAAAAAACATAGAGGTAGATTTGACACTACCAAAATCTCTGCAGGGGTCAAAGGGAGGATGGGGTTTTGTAAAACTGGTCCACAGAAAAAATGGACGGGTGGTATCCCTGGTCTCAATAAAGTCAATAGCTTCATCTGCAATCCAGGTGGTAATGCTGTCCTTGGTGTCAACAGTGGAAATCACAGGCTCCATTTCGCACTCCCCCATACCATGGAGCTTAGGGCGGCCCAGGTTCTGCTTTTTGTCATATTCCCGCATATAATCCAGGGGAAGCTTCATCTGCTCAAAGCCATAGCAGGCCCTGGCAGGTTCAAAGTGCATTTTTCCCTTTGCACAGGTCTGGTAGCCTGCATCTGTGAGTACAGCGGGCAGGGTGCTCCGCTTCCGGATACATTCCGCCATAAAAGAGGCGTGGGAGGCATTGGAGACAACACCGCTCTCAAAGCCCTGCCTCCCGGTCATAATGGTGGTCCGGGAAGGCACACAGATAGGGCAGGAAGTATAACACCTGCGATAACTGACACCCATGGCAGCCATATAGTTTAAATGAGGCGTAAAAATGCTCTGGTTTCCCCAGGCGTTAATGGTATCAAAACGCTGCTGGTCCGTGGTGATCAGCAGAATATTATCCTTTGCCATATGTTTCTCTTCCCTTCAAAATTACCGTTATTATCAGCCTCATGAGATTCCCTGATTTTCACACAGCAATATGCCGCCCTCAACAGCAGTTACTCACCGCAGGCCTTGAAATACCAGGCCTTCTGCTCCCTGGATAATAAAACCGATGTTTTCCACGCTTTCTCCTGCTCCAATGTATCCGTTATAATCCATGGAGGTTATGGTGAGTGTGCTTCCCTGAGCCTGATAATTGCCGTTCCATCCGTTGTTCAGGGTGATATCGCCGCTGAAACCCAGACAGACGCTCCAGTCATTCCTGGCCGTTTCCCCGGTGTTGGTTATTTTTAGATTATACTGATAAAATGTTTTTTCCTCCTGCTGCCAGGAATTTGTGACCTCCGCCGATACCGTCAGACCGCTGTCCTCCTGGGCGCTCTGGGAAGTTCCCGCACTGTCAGCCGGGGACTCCTGTGAAGGCTGGGCGCTTTCTGTCTGCGGCCCCTGGGAAGTATCTCCAGCGCTGGACCCGAAACCGTTTTCCTTTCCTGTCAGCATCTCACAGAGCCACTTTCCTGAATCGGTCAGTTCCTCCCAGGCAAACCCACTGGTCTTGCCGCAGCTGCCCTGGATAAACGCCGAGGTCTCCGACTTGTTGGAAAGATTCCATGCCACATAACTGATTTTGTGTTCATCCAAAAGCTCAACCCACTGATCCGCCTGGACCTCATCCACGGCTCCGCTGCCGCTGGCGTCACAGATGCCATACTCTGACACAAAGACAGGAAGTCCTGCCTCAAGGGCGCTGACCAGAGCGGAGCGGAGGCTTTCCCTGTGGGTTGCCGCATAAAAGTGCAGTGTGTACATTACATTGCTGCAGTCCTCCAGGGGATCAGCGGCGGCATCCTCCACATACTGGCACCAGTTGGGTGTTCCTACCAAAATGATACCATCCTCATCATTTTCTCTTATCACCGGAATCACCTGAGCCGCGTACTCTTTCACCTGGCTCCAGGAGGTTCCTCCGTTGGGTTCATTGCATATCTCATAGATTACATTAGTGTAATCTGCATATTCCTCTGACATCTCGTCAAAAAAAGCTTTGGCCTCCTCAAGGTAAGTGTTAGGATTGCCGTCAGAGAGAATATGCCAGTCAATGATCACATAAAGCCCGCAGTTGGCGGCATATTCCACACCACTCTTTACCAGATTTTTCAGCTCCTCCTGGTCTCCGCCCGTACAGTAGCCGCCGTATTCTGCCGTGTACATAGCCAGGCGGATCACATTTATCCCCCACTCTTCCTTGAGCTGCCGGAAACACGCCTCATTTACATAGTCAGGATACCAGGCAAGGCCATGAGTGCTGACTCCTCTCAGCTGAACCTGGCTGCCGGAACTGTCCACAAGTTTTGTCCCCTTCACGGACAAAGCTCCCTGACTGCTTCCGCTTCCAGTATCTTTCTCAGAGGCCGTATCCTGGCTTCCCTGGACGCTTCCATCTACAGCTCCGCCCTCGGAATCCTTTTCCCGACTGTTTCCGCTCCCGGCAGCCTCTCCCTGACTTCCCTGGGGGCTTCCATCTGCTGTTTCCTCCTCGGCAGCCTCTCCCTGACTTCCCTGGGGGCTTTCGCTCCTGGTGTCATTTTCGGTATCCGCTTCCTGTTCTTCCCGGCTGTTTCCGCTCCCGGCAGCCCCGCCTTCTGCAGCCCCCACAGCAGCTTCTCCCTGCACTGCTGAGCTCTCCTTATCCATGCTATCCATGCCTCCGCTGCCGCAGCCTCCCGCCGCCAGAACCGCCAAAATCAAGCAGCATGCCAAAATCCTGTTCCCTCTCCCTTTTATGACCACCATCTCCCCCCACGTCAAGGAAGTATCCCAACATATCCCCAGACAGTCGATATCGCTTCTCTATTCCAACCCCATCACATTATCCACAGGCAGAGACATCACAATACCCTGGGCCTGACTGTGCATGCCGCACTTTTTGCCAATCTCCTGCATAATGGCAAGTTTATCTTCCTTCTTGGCCAGGATGATCACCACTTCCCTCTCTTCCTGCACACTGATTTTCCAAAATTTCATGGCCTGCTCATTTCCCACCCGGCGGCTGTGGAACACTGTGCCGCCGGAAGCCCCCATGGGCCTGGCCGCATTCATCACATCTTCACTGAAGCCCTGGTTCACAATAGCCATAATCATACTGTAATCATTATCCGTCATATCCCCATCATTCCTCTCTAAAAGTCTCCTCTTCTCCTCCGGCTCCAGCTTCTCTATCATCTGTATGATATGACCGCTGCCGCTGGGCATGGCAATGGTGAAGGCGATTCCCGTGTTTGGCATGCCCAGGTGAAGTTTTTTCCGAAGCTTTTTCAGCATTTCGTCCGCAAACCCCTTGGGTGCCATGCTCATGAGGATATTCTTGTCCACGCCGTCCAGCCCCAGCATATCCATCACCTCGCTGGAGGCAGTACCCTGAGCATGAAAGATATACTCCACAGGGACATTTTCCTCCTTGCATATTCCCACCGCCTTCTCCACCAGCTTAGGTGTGGCGATCAGGAACAGCATTCTGAAGGCCGCTTTTTTTGTCGTTTCAGACATCTAATTATCCTCCTCAAATTCAAAGATCTCATCCATAGCATCCATGGTTTCTGTACTCTGTACCACTGCCCTCTCTGCCACCTTCAGCTTGTACTGGTAGAGAATTCCCATGATCTGAATGGCGATCAGGGGCGTCAGAGCCACCAGGGCCACCACGCCGAAAGCATCCGTCATCAGGTTCCCGCCCACGGCATTGCAGGCCCCGATACTGAGGGGAAGAAGGAAAGTAGTGGTCATGGGTCCGCTGGCCACGCCGCCGGAGTCAAACGCGATACCCACGAACATCTTCGGCACAAACCTGGACAGCACCAGGGCGATGAGATATCCGGGGATAATGATCCAGGGGATGGGCAGTCCCGTCAGCACCCGCAGCATGGAAAGCCCCACACTGGCGGACACACCGATGGACATACAGCGGTTCATGGACTTAGCCGACACAGAGCCGTTGGTCACACCCTCCACCTGGCGGTTCAGTACCTGGATGGCAGGCTCCGCCTTGACTATATAATATCCAATCAACATGCCGATGGGAACCAGAAGCCATCTCCAGGCCTCGGAGGCAATCTCATTTCCCATAAGAGAACCCACCGGCGCAAATCCCACATTGACCCCGCAGAGAAAGAGCACCAGACCAATGTAAGTGTATCCGAAACCGATTGTCACACGCATCACCTGCCTGTGAGGATAACGGCGGCTGTAGAGCTGAAAAATCACAAACACCACCGCCACCGGCACCAGAGAAATCAAAACTTCTTTTATGTAGGGGGGCATGCTGAACACAAATTCCTTTACCACATCCCGTGTGGTGGAAACATCCGCAACCGTTGCGGCAGCGTATGCGGCCTCACTGGGACTGAAAAACATTCCAAGGATCAGCACCGCCAGCACAGGACCCACACTGGAGAGCGCCACAAGACCAAAACTGTCGCTGGACGCGTTTTTGTCACCGCGCACAGAGGCGAGACCCACACCCATGGCCATGATAAAAGGCACCGTCATGGGGCCCGTGGTGACGCCGCCTGAGTCAAAGGCAACCGCCAGAAAATCCTTGGAGACAAGAAAAGAAATCCCGATCAGAACCGTATACAGCACAATCAAAATCGTGGACAGATTGATCTGGAACAAAATTCTGAGAATGGCCACGGCAAGGAATATTCCCACCCCCAACGCCACGGTCAAAATCAGTGTCAGATTGGGAATGGAGGGCACCTGCTCCGCCAGAACCTGAAGATCCGGCTCGGAGATCGTGATAATGGCCCCCATGGAAAATCCAAGCAAAAATATCAGGGGAATATGCCGGGTCTTGGAAATCTGGACGCCGATACCCTCTCCCAGAGGAGTCATTGACATCTCCGCCCCCAGCTGAAAAAATCCCATTCCAATGACCAGCATCACCGCCCCCACCAGGAACATCACCATAGTACCCAGGTCTATGGGCACCAGCGCAATGCTGAGAAACAAAACAATTCCCGTAATGGGAAGAACCGCCGACAGAGATTCCAGAATCTTTTCTTTCAGTTTTTGATTCATCCACACCACCTCTTTATTGTGTTTTTTCTATGTCATGTCACCTCCGCCCGGTTGCCCGGGCCTTTTATGTCTATCCTTTTTCTTTACGCCGAACCTTTGCTCTATGCCCGGCCTATTCTTTACGTCTTGCCTTGGCCTTATGACCGGCCTTACCCTTTCGCCCGGCCTTTATTTTTCTCTTTGTCAGAGCGCTTTTTCTTCCTGCTGCCTCTCTCCAGGCGATAGGTGCGGTCGCTCCAGTTCACCAGTTTCATGCCGGATATCCTGTCCCTGGCCAACATCCCTACGCGGTACCTTCCCGGCGGCAGGGGTCTGGCAAAATTCACCTTGAAGCCGCTCAAATCCACATTGACCTGATCGTGCAGGTTTTTCTCCAGATCCGAGCGGTACTGTCCTGTAAAATCCATGCCGTACATCTTTCCGGGGGAAGTCTTGGACTGAAACAGCAGCTTCTTTTCAAAACAGGCATTGTCGCTTCCCAGCACAATCCCGCACCCGGAGATCTGCTCCTCGTCGGCATATTCCACCTGGACAAAAAAGCAATCATCCTGCCTGGCATCCCCCAGACTTTCCAGAGGCTCCCAGTCCCTCACATCCTCCATGACAATCCCTTCCTCACAGGCAGGCTTGATGGCAGGGTCCTGGAGGCTCAAATTAAGCCAGGGGTGATAGTAGGGATCTATGCTTTTCAGCTGAGGATGACGATCGAAGAGAAGGGTGAGTTCCCCCACCAGACGCCGGTGTTTCTCCTCCGTGGCATCCGTTCCCCGGCTCAGAGATTCATGGTGCAGCAGCCAGCCGTCGTTGATCTGAATGTTGTGATATCCCTCTTCATAAATATTAAAACACAGGTCCACATCGTTGAAAGCCACCCGCAGCTCCTCACAGAATCCTCCTACCTGCTCAAACACTTCCCGCCGGACCAAAAGACAGGCTCCGGTGACTGCCAGCATGTTCCACACCCCAATACTTTTACCGTCATAATAGTGGCTGCCGTCCTTTAAACGCTGGAGCTTGTGGGTGGGTCCCAGGATGATATTGGTCACTCCCGCATGCTGAATTCTCCAGCCGTCAGGGTACAGAAGCTTGTGTCCCACAGCCCCGGCCCAGGGCTGCCTGGCCTTCTCCACCATGGCCTCCAGCCACCCCTCCTGCACCGCCTCAATATCGTCGTTCAGGAACAGGATCAGGCTGCCCCGGCCAGCTCTGGCCCCCCGGTTACACATGCGGGAAAAATTAAACTTCATGGGTTCGTAGAGGTACTCCGCCCCCATCAGACTGCCCTGATAGTCCGGACAGCAGCGAAGTTTTTCCATCTCCTGCTCCAGCTCTTTTTTGGCTTTCTCCTTGCTCCCATTGTCCACCACAATGATCTCATAGCGGGTGCGCCGCACCGTCTGACAGAGAGTCTCCAGACACTTGGTGAGCACGGTCACATTGTCCTTGGAGGGTATGACCACGGAAACTTCCACATCCCTGCTTCCGTTCTCCTCCGGCCGCTTTTCCGGCGCCGGCCCCCTGCCGGGTCTGCCCTCTCCCGGCAGGAGCCAGGGCTGCCCTCTGTGGTAGAGAATCCCTGTCAGATGTCCGATGGTCTTACATCCTCTCTCATATCCTCCGGCCAGCTCCACCAGACGGTCATGGCAAGGGCCTTCCTCCCTGCGCTCCTCCTCTGTAAGCTTATCATACAACGCCCTGCGCACCGCCACCGCGCTGCCCAGGTAGTCCCGATACATATATGAATCCGGCGACCAACAGGGCTTCAGCCAGGGATTGCCGTACTTTCCTTTTTTCATCTTCATGTCCTCATCCCCATAGAGGAACATCACCTGGGGATTGCGGACAAAGTATGCTTTCACCCTCTCCATGGCGTCCGGCGTCCAGCTCCCCTTTCCAAAGTTCAAAAGCACCGGATCCGGCTCCTGGCCCCATGCCTCCGCGCCGGCAGTTTCTGGGGGCATGGGCTTCAGCCCCTGGACGCTTCCTGTAGTCGTCTGCTGACCCGCACCTGAAGCCTCTGGCACGGCAGGCTCCAAGGAGGCTGTTTTCCCTGCTCCGGCAGCCCTCGGCGGACACAGCCTCTCCCCCTCGGCAATCCCTATGGCTGTCTCCTTCTCCCGGTCCGCCACCCATTCTCCATAGGGCAGATGATACCGCTGGCTGTTTTTTATGTATTCCTCATCCAACAGCTTTGTGGCATACTGCCTGACCAACTTTTTTAAGCTCAAAAAAACTCCCTCCTTCCTCCCTTGGCAGACAGGCTGCCAAAAGATACCTGAATTTATTTTACCATACCCCTTCTCGCCATGACAAGCCCCGCCCCAAAGAGCGCTTTTTAAGCCCTTTGCCGGAACTGCTCCCCCGCCCATGCCCGGCGGGAGGAGCCCCTGTGTTCTACAGATACTGTTTCAGGTCTTTGCAGAGCTTTTCCTCTATGGAAATCAGCTCTGTACACATCTTTTTGGACTTGTCGTCCGCCACCTTGTACTGATTGAGGTACTTGTTCAGAGATTTCACGCCCATATTGCAGCCGTCGGTGATCAGATCCGCCACCATGGCGTCGCTGTTGTCCATTCCCATCTTCATGTTCACCTTCATCCAGGACATACCCCGGGCAATGGCCGTGGGTTCCTTCTGCGCCGTGCCGTGGCTGTTGAGCATGGAGTGGATCTCGTCCCCCAGCTTTTCATGGTGGTTCCTGCTCTCCTGGAGCAGTTCCTTCATCTGGGAATCCCCCACTTTTTCAAGAACCTCATCAATGGATAACACCGCCATCTTAGTCCCGGCGTCACACTCCCGAAGCAGTTTTACCGTATCCGAATATTCCATATCCGCACCTTTCTGCCCGCCCCGCAGACAGCCAAAATATCTTCCCTTCCCGCCTGGAGGCCGCTTTTTCAAACTGTGTTTCGTGTGGTACGGCGGCAGGCGCCCCTGGCTTCCCACCGCCATTCCTTATTCTTTCTCCCGGCGGAGTGCAATATACAGGTTCATTTTTCCTGTGATACACTAAGATGGCAAACGGGACTATAACAGTCGGTTCATAATGCCGTCCATATCCACTCCCGGATGGGTCAGATAGATCCGGCAGACCCGTTCCACAAACTTTTCATCCAGCCGGTGCCTTGCCGCAATATCCGCCACATCCCTTCTGGCCTGGATCTCTTTTACAATCACTCCCACCGCCTCATACAGATCCTGCCCTGTGGGAGTCCCTGCAGGGGCGGCAACAGGTTTCTGAGAAACCAGGCTGATTTTTTCCACTTCCACCCGGCGCTCCTTTGGGTCCAGGGTCAGCACCATCATGGTGGCAGACAGCCGGAACCTCCTGGGGCCGCAGCTGCCCGGGTTCAGATACCACACTCCCTCCGGAGACCGCCGCTCCTCCTGTCTATGGGAATGTCCCCAGATAACCACATCCACCCCCGGCGGCAGTTTTCCGGGAAGATGTTTTTTATTGTGAACCATATAAAAACGGAAGCCAAAAAGTTCCACCTCCAGCTCCCGGGGCAGATCTCTGGCCCAGTCCCCGTCCCCATTGCCCCTGACGGCATAGACCGGCCCGGCCTGCCTCAGCCGCTCCAGGGTCTCCGGGTCATCCATATCCCCTCCATGAAGCACCGCCTCACATGTCCCCAGCACCTCCAGGACTTCCGGGCGCAGCAGGCCATGGGTGTCCGATATCACTGCCACACGGTATGTCTCCATCTATGTCCGCCTTTCTGACCGAGATTCAATCCAGTATTCTGTCCGGCTTAAACCGCAGATAATCCCCGGACACCAGCCTATACTCAATCCCGTTTACCTCTCCCTTGAAACTGTCGTCAAACCGTTCCTCTCCATGGCAGTGGGAATAAACCACCTTCTCCGCCCCATACTCCTCCGCCATACGGGTGAAACAGCTCTCCTGTTCCCCGATGCTGGTGGGCGGATAGTGCAGAAAGACAATAAATTTCCGGTATCCTTCCTCCACCGCCCTCTGAAAGGAAACCTGAAGCCGCCCTGTCTCCCTGCGGCAGAGCTTTTCAAAGTGCTCATAGGAATCCCTCCCGTCGTAGCAGTAGCCCTTTGTCCCCACGAGGGCATATTCCCCATAGGCATAGAAATTGTTCTGCAGAAAGGAAAGCCTCCCCTGGTACATCTCATTGAGTTTCCCGGTCTTGCCCGCATCCCAGAAACAGTCATGGTTGCCCCGCACCAGAATCTTCCGCCCGGGCAGGGAGGCGATAAAATCCAGATCCCTCTCGCACTCTGCCATCTTCCTGCCCCAGGAGTGATCCCCGGTGATCACCGCCGTATCCGTATCCCGGACAATTTTTCTCCAGTTTTTCTCTATTTTCTCCACATGGTTTTTCCACACACTGCCAAATTTCTCCATGGGCCTGTCCACAGAAAAGGACAGATGAAAATCCCCCATTGCATATAATGCCATATTTTGGCCTCCTCTGCCACAAATTGTTATCATCTTAACACACTTTCGCTGATTTTGCACCCCTTGATCCCGGAAACTGTTTCTTAGGAATTGTTAAAGAATGAATCTTAGGGCTGTCACCTGTCCCCGCCGCCGGGAATGCAAAATACAGGAACGAAATCTTGCCACCCATAGAAAAAGGTGGTAGAATAAAGCATAGAATCTATAAAATCGGCAGATTTTAATGCCGACAGGGTTTTCCAGCATAAAGGAGGAATCATTATGGCATTTTTTGAACAGATCGGAAAAAAGATCTCCGACGCCGGCCAGGGCGCAGCGCAGCAGGCCAAGATTTTCAGCGAGGTTGCAAAGCTGAACAGTTCCATCTCTGACAAGGAAAAGAAGATCAACCAGCTCTATATCTCCATCGGCCAGGCCTACTATCAGCAGCACAAGGACGAGGAAGGCGCCTTTGCCCAGGATAAGATGCAGGAGATCACAGCCCTCACCGCCGAGATCGCAAAATGCAGGGATGAAATCTGCCAGGTAAAGGGAATCTCCAAATGCCCCCAGTGCGGCGGAGAAGTGCCCCGGGGTTCCGCTTTCTGCAGCTCCTGCGGCGCCAAGGTTCCCCAGGCTTCGGAGCAGGGAGACGCAGCTGCCCAGGAAGAGCACACCTGCCCTAACTGCCATGCACATGTGTCCCAGGGCGACCAGTTCTGCATTCAGTGCGGCACCAAGATAGAAACGCCCAAAGCCCCCGAAGCATAAAAAACGGCAGAAAGGTCATACTCAGGGCAGGGCATGCCAAAAGCAGCTTTCCCTGCCCTGCCCAATAACAGGCTCAGATATGCCCAGGCAACCAGCCGAAAAACACAGGGACGGCCGCCCAGAGAGCGCCGTCCCTGTTCTGTGGAGGGTAAACTATGCTGTACCATTATACGGACTTTGCCGCCTTTGACGGAATCATCCGCTGTGCGGAACTGCGGCTGAACAATATTTTGAATATGAACGATGCCTCCGAGATGCGCCTGTTTATGAACGGCATCTGTGAAGCGGTGGTGGAAAAGCTGGACCAGGACGGGGACTTTGAGAAAAGCCACAAACTGGAAGCCTTCTTCCGCAGGGAACTGGCGGAGGAATTTCACTACTCCGCCTACGCCGCATGTTTCTCCCGGTACAGGGACGACGCCGCCCAGTGGGAGCGGTATGGCCACCTGGGCCAGGGCGTGTGCATCGGCTTCCACGGGGAACTGATGCAGAAGATGATCGGCGGGGCGGTATCCCTTCAGGAAGTGTACTATCAGGAGGACATGCGGGGACATCCTCTGGTGAATGAATTCTACCGTCTGATTAAGAACACGGAGAAATTTACCAAGAGATTTCCACAGCTTCAGGCCCTGATGAACTATGCCTGGGTTCAGTCGGCCGCTTTCAAGCACCCTTCTTTTGCAAGCGAAAAGGAGTCCCGGCTGGTGGTTTCCCCTTTTATCTCCAACGAGTTTGCGGTGGTGCCCAAGTACCATGTGGCCGCAGACAGGATCAAAAAATACTATCCCCTGGATCTGAACAGGCTCTGCGGCAAACTGGGCCTGCACCTGCCCCACCTGGTGGGAGAGATTATCATTGGCCCCACCTCCTCCCAGTCGCCGCCCATCCTTCAGGACTATCTGGAAGACTGCGGCCTGAACATTCTGCGGGAAAAGATTACCCTCTCCAAATGTCCCCTGCGAAAACCCACCTCCTGACCTCCCGTGCGCAGAAGGGGCTGCCGCAAAAATGCGGCAGCCCCTTCTTTACTTATATCTCTCTATTCTATTGTCTTTATTCCCTTGTATCCATCCCTGCCCATTGTCCCGGGATTCACAAAGGAATTTCTTACTCTGCGGCTTTCACAGATGTAATATGGGGATTGACACCCTCATACCAGTACAGGAAACCTTCCATATCAATCTTGTCCCCAATATTCAGGGCCTTTACCGCTGCATACACGTCGCTGTCCTTATCGCACAGATAGGACTCCACCGTAAAGGTGTAGGTTGCGCCGTTCACGGACACATTGAAGTACAGGTCATCCCCCTCCTGGCCGGAGCCGTCATAGTTGTACAGGAACGCCACTTCGTTTCCGTCCGGATCCTTGCTGGCCTCAACGGTCATGCCCTTGAATGCCACAAATTTATTCTGGAGATCGATCAGATCCTCGGAGCCGAGAAGAGCAGTCACATCCTCTGCCTCAGCAATATAATTTCCCTCAAGAATCTCAAATGTTCCCTCCATGATCTCGATTTCGCCGGCCCACTCTGCCTTAAACCCTGTGGCCCTGATCTTGGTGCCGGGAGTCAGCTTCGCGTAGTCTTCCTCAGAACAGACCATATTGTACAGGAAATATGCGCCATCTTCATCCTGGGCGTAGATGGTAGCCTTGTCCTCCCACCAGGACTGCTTTGCCTGCACATAGGCCTCAATCACCACCTCCGTGTCAACGGCGGCGGCCATGTACTCCTCATGGGTCAGAACTCCCTCGGAACCGGCCTCTCCGGACTCGGTGCTCTCAGAACCGGACTCCACGGGCTCGGTGCTCTCAGAACCGGACTCCACAGGCTCGGTGCCCTCGCTGGACTCCACGCTGCCGGTACTGCTCTCACCGGAGCTGGGATCCTCGTCCTTGCCGCAGCCCACGCAGGCCATGACAAGCAAGATCGGAAGAGCGTCGTGTAGGGAAAGAGTGTAGA
>CAJUNZ010000089.1 GCA_910587755.1 uncultured Acetatifactor sp.
CGGTTCAGGTCCGTGTGGTAGCAATACCATGAGAGTTCAAGTCTCTTTTCCTGCACGCATAAGAGAGTGTTAGGTTACATACTTAGCACTCTCTTTTCCATTACACTTAAATATATTTAATATTTATTTTCATTATATTTCTATTTTAACCGGATGCATGCAGTTGAAAATTTCTGGTAGTACAATTCTGTGCTGTTTTTGTATTTCCTATTAGGAAGTGACGGAAGCAGACCCTGCCATTTCATAGGTGGAATTTGTGTAGCCCGAAAAGGACGGCATGCGCCCTGCCTGTCCGGAGGTATGGATTATGGAGAGAAGAGATAAGGACTGGTACAAGCTGGATCTGTCCGCCATTGTGTATCCCACGCTGCAGAGAAGGGATTTTTCTTCCGTGTACAGGCTTTCTGTTGTCTTAAAGGAAGAGATACAGCCTCAAGTGCTGCAGCGGGCCCTGGACATGACGCTGCCCAGGTTTCCCACCTATAAAGCGGCCATCCGCAAGGGGCTGTTCTGGCGCTATCTGGAGCCCAATGACCGCCCGGGGCCTTTTGTGCAGGAGGATGTGAAAAATCCCTGCCAGCCCATGTATTTTAAGGCAAACAACCGCTATCTGGTCAGAGTTTACTATTTCCGCAGCAGAATTGCCCTGGAGGCCCATCACAGCCTTGGAGACGGCACAGGGGGCATGTGCCTGCTGCTGACTTTGACGGCAACATATCTAAGGCTTCTGGGCGTGAAAGGAATTGAGAACAGCGGGTTCGTTCTGGATATCGGAGAGAAACCCCAGGAGGGAGAGCTGGAGGACGCATATATGCGTTATGCCAACGCAAAAGTGTGCCCGCCCAGGCTGGAAGAAAAGGCTTACCGTGTCAGAGGCACGGGTGAGCCTTTTTACACCCTTAACATTATTGACGGAATCATGTCGGTGTCGGAGGTGGCAGCGGTGGCAAAGCGGTACAATGCCACCATCACCGAGTACCTGAACGCGGTGCTTCTGCAGGCTCTTTTGACAAAGCAGGAGCAGGATCCGGAAGTGCGGCTGCGCCCGGTAAAGATTGCCATGCCCGTGAATCTGCGCCGTTTCTTCCCCTCCATCACACTGCGCAATTTTATCACCATGATCTATCCCGGGGTGGATCCCAGGCTGGGAGAGTACAGTTTTGAGGAGATCGTGGTGCAGGTGAGAAATTATATGAGGTATCATCTGAATGAAAAACTGCTGCGGGGGGATATTACCACCAACGCCCAGACCCAGAGGAATCCTCTGATCCGGGTGGTTCCGCTGTTTGTCAAGGACTTTGTGGTTAGATTGTTCTACACCAAAGTACAGGACAGGAATTCTTCCGCAGGCCTCACCAATATGGGGGCCATGCGGGTGCCGGAGGGGATGGAACCCTATGTGGAACGGTTTGACATCTACATGGGACAGCCTTTTTCCGCCAGGACCAACTGTGCCATTATCAGTTTTCGGGATATTTTGACGGTGAATTTTGCCAGCAGTATTGTGGAGACGGATGTGGAACGCTATTTTTTTCAAAGGCTGGTGAAGGATGGTGTCCATGTGAAAATAGAGAGCAACAGGGGAAAAGGCGGGAAGAGACCTGTTGCGCCGGAGGCCGGACATTCGGGCTGAATTAGCTCATTCAGACTAAAATCAGAGAGGAGGAAGGCTATGTCATACTGTGTAAACTGTGGGGTGGAGCTGGACAAGTCGGCAGGGGAGTGCCCTCTGTGCGGCACGGTAGTGTACAATCCCAGGGAGGCTGGCCGGGGAGGAGAGGGGCAGCCGGGCGTGCAGTCCCCTTTTCCCAGGGAAAAAGGGGAAGTGGAGACGGTGAACCGGAAAGATTTCGGGATCCTGGTGTCCATGGTGGAGCTGGCCACAGCCGCCACCTGCGGGGTCCTGAACGCTTTTGTGTTTCAGGGAACGCTCTGGTCTCTGGCAGTGATCGGCGCATGTCTGGTTCTGTGGGTGGTGATGATCCCGGCGGTGATAGACAGAAGAGTGCCCGCCTGGCTGTCCTTTCTTCTGGACGGGGCCGCCGCCGGGGGATATCTGTACATGCTCACCTTCCAGGTGGGGAGCGGAGAGTGGTTCTGGGGGCTGGGGCTTCCCATTGTGGTACTGGTCACAGGGGTGGCGGAGCTTTTGACGCTGTGTATTCACAGGCTTCCCAGATCTTTTCTCACCGTGTCCCTGTATCTGTTCAGCGCAGTGGGGCTGCTCTGCCTTGGCCTGGAAGTGCTCATTGACCGGTATCTGTACAGTAAGGTACACTTGAGCTGGTCCGCTGTGGTGATGACAGTCTGCATTGTGCTGGACATTGCAATTATCACCCTGCTTTCCCGCAGACGGCTGCGGAATGAGGTGAGCAGGCGGCTTCATTTTTAAAGAGCTGTTAAGAGATAATTTTCAGCTGCCGGGCGGAGGAAGATTAAGAAGATATTTTTTAATAGTTTCTGAAGACAGTACAATTCGGAGGGAAGAGATGGACGGGAAGATGAACCAGAACCTGATGAACCTGATTAAGCGCGTCCACGGGTTGGTGGAGAAGCCGGACATTGAAAAATACCGGCAGTCCCAGGATTATATCGGAGCCATTTTGAGCAGTGCCAGGGACATTGTATATAAAGAAGTAAATATAGAAGGAATGTATGGAGAGTGGGTGGGTGTCAGCCGGGCCCATATGAAAAAATATGTGATCCTGCACTGTCACGGCGGGGGATATTCCACCGGGAGCTGTCTCTATGCCAGAACTCTGACCTCAAAGCTGGCCGCATCCACTTCCATGGATGTGCTCTGTTTTAACTACCGTCTGGCCCCGGAGCACCCTTACCCGGCGGCCCCGGAGGACGCCATGAAGGCCTGGAATTATCTGATGCTTCTGGGATACGGGGCCAGGGATGTGATCCTGACAGGGGATTCGGCAGGGGGTAATCTGGCGCTCTCCCTGATGCTGAGACTGAAGCAGGAGGGGCGGCTGCTGCCAAGAGGGCTGGTGCTGATGTCTCCCTGGACGGATCTGACTTCCTCCGGGGAGTCTTTTTTGGAGAAGGCGGAACTGGACCCGGTGCTCACCAACGCCTACATTGACAGTATGATAAAGGCTTACGCGCCGGGGGAGGAGCTGACAGATCCCCGGATTTCGCCCCTTTTTGGAGATTTTACCGGATTTCCTCCCGTCTATATCCAGGTGGGCGAGAATGAAATCCTGCTCAGCGACTCGGCCAGGCTCCACCAGGCTTTTGTGGAAGCCAATGTGCCGGTGCGCATGGACATTTTTCCCGGCATGTGGCATGTGTTCCAGATGTCTCCCATGAAAGCCGCCCGCACGGCCATGGATAAAAATGCGGAGTTTATTTATGACATCTGCCGTTAGGCAGATGTCATGGCATTTGTCGTTAGGCAGATGTCATGGCATTTGCCGTTAGGCAGGAACACATTTTTTTGACAGAAAGGTTCTGGAAAAAAAGGAATAAGGCTCTGAGTGCAGAATAATTAATAAAGGAGAATGGTTTCTTAGGAATTGTCGGAAAATAGCGGATACGGTTTTTGGCATAACCTGTGGAAAAGCAGGAAAGGTGCGGGGAATAACACCTTGATTCCGTATTGGTTATTTGGAGACACTTCCTTATGCACGCAGTATGTGCAGATGGGAGCAGACATGACGATAAGAGAAAGCTTAGAGCAGTGGGAGAGAACATATTTGAGCCCTTATGCGTCGCACAGCGCAGATTCCAAGGGCAGGCTGAAAGAGGAGGAACAGTGTGATATTCGTCCTGTTTTCCAGCGGGACAGGGACAGGATCGTTCACTGCAGGGCATTCCGGCGTCTTAAAGATAAGACACAGGTATTCCTTTCCCCTGAGGGGGACCACTACCGCACCCGGCTCACCCACACCCTGGAGGTGTCCCAGAATGCCAGGACCATTGCAAAGGCGCTGAAGCTCAATGAGGAGCTGGTGGAGGCCATTGCACTGGGCCATGACCTGGGCATACACCCTTTGGGCACGCGGGGGAGAAAGCGCTGAACAGCATATGTCCTCTGGGGTTTGAACACAGCCTGCAGAGCGTGAGGACGGTGGATCGTCTGGAGAAAAAAGGCCAGGGGCTGAATCTGACTTACGAGGTGAGGGACGGGATCCTGAACCACCAGACCATTGGGAAACCCCACACCCTGGAGGGGAAAGTGGTGAGGTTTTCCGACAAGATTGCCTATATCCATCACGATATGGATGATGCCGTCAGGGCGGGCATCCTGACGGAGGGAGATGTGCCCGCAGAGATCAGAAAGGTTATCGGCAGCACACCCAGCAGCCGGCTGGATCATTTTATCCACGACATTGTGACTGCCAGCATGGGAAAAAATGACATAATTATGTCGGAGCCCATGTTTGAGGCCATGATGAAGATGCGGGAGTTTATGTTTGACAATGTGTACCAGAATCCCCTGGCAAAAAGCGAGGAATCCAAGGCGGAGGTGCTGATGGAGACTTTGTATCATCACTTTATGAGACACATAGATGAAATGCCGGAGGAATATCTGGATCTCCTCTCCGAGGGAGAGGCCAAGGAGCAGGTGGTCTGTGACTATGTGGCATCCATGACGGACCGCTCGGCCATTGCCATGTATGAGCATATCTACATCCCCAAATCCTGGTCCATATGAGCGGGGAAATCCGGTCAGGAAAGATTGCTTAAAAAGATTGCTTAAAAAGATTGCTTGGAAAAAGAAAGGGAGCCGGGTGGGGTGAGTCTGTGTGGATATCCATGGAGGTGTGAATGTACTATCCAGAGGAGATAATCGAAGAAGTCAGAAGGCGGAATAACATTGTGGATGTGGTGGCGGGTTATGTGCGGCTGCAGAAAAAGGGCGGCAGCCACTGGGGCCTGTGCCCCTTCCACAGTGAGAGAACCCCTTCCTTTTCCGTCAACGGAGATAAGCAGATCTATCACTGCTTCGGCTGCGGAGCCGGGGGGAATGTGTATACCTTTCTGATGAACTATGAGAATTATTCTTTCCCGGAGGCGGTGAGGGCCCTGGCGGAACGGGCGGGAGTGCAGCTTCCCGAGCCGGAGGACGCGGGGCAGGTCAGACAGAGGGAGAGCAGGCGGGCCAGACTCCTGGAGATCAACAAGGAGGCGGCAAAATTTTTCTATTTTCAGCTCCGCAGTCCCGGCGGGGAGATTGGATACAGCTACCTGAAGAAGCGGGAGCTCACCGATGAGACCATGCGTATATTCGGCCTGGGCTATGCGGTGAAAAACAGCAGTGCGTTGATTCAGTACCTTCGGGGAAAGGGGTTCGAGGACGAACTTCTGAAAGAGGCGGGGATTGCAAGTTTTTCAGAAAAATATGGTATGACCAGTCTGTTCTGGAACAGGGTCATGTTCCCCATCCAGGACAGCAACAACCGTGTTATCGGCTTTGGGGGCCGTGTGATGGGGGAGGGGGAGCCAAAGTATCTGAACTCTCCAGAGACCCCTGTCTTTGACAAAAGGCGCAACCTCTACGGCCTGAACTATGCCAGGCGTGCCAGGAGCGCAAATATGATTCTCTGCGAGGGTTATATGGATGTAATCGCCATGCACCAGGCGGGCTTTACCCAGGCGGTGGCCTCCCTGGGCACGGCTTTTACCCCGGAGCAGGCGGCCCTTCTTGGCCGGTACACGGACAGTGTGCTTCTGGCTTATGACAGCGACGGCGCTGGAGTGAAAGCGGCGCTGCGGGCCGTGGGCATCCTGCGGGAGGCGGGGATCTCGGGAAAAGTGATCAACATGCGCCCCTATAAGGATCCGGATGAGTTTATGAAGTCCCTGGGGAAAGAGGCTTTTGAGGAGCGTATCAGCCAGGCGGAGAACAGCTTTTTCTTTGAGCTGCAGGTGCTGGAAGGGCAGTTTGACATGAACGACCCGGAACAGAAGACAAAATTCCACAGGGAGCTTGCAAGAAAACTCTGCGGGTTCTCCGAGGAGATGGAGCGGGAGAACTATATTCAGGCGGTGGCGCAGAAGTACGGCATGGGAACCGGAAGTCTGCGGAAACTGGTGGAAAAATATGCGGCTCAGACGGGGCTTGCAAAGCCTGTGGAGCGCGCCAGAACAGGAGTGCAGAAGAAAAAGGAGCCTGGGGCCAGGCGGGCCCAGGGCACGCTGCTGACCTGGATCTCCGATGAGCCCGGGCTGTACGGGAAGATCAAAAAGTATATCTCGGCCCAGGATTTCACGGAGGAGCCCTACCATACGGTGGCGGAGAGAATGTTTCGTGACCTGGAGGAGGGACATCTGGACCCCGGGGGCATTGTGGGCATGTTTGAGGATCAGGAGGAGCAGCGGGAGGCAGCGGCCATATTCCACACCAGGCTCCCCCGTCTGGAGAGCGGCCAGGAGAAGGAGAAGGCTTTTCACGATATCCTTATGGGAGTGAAGAAAAACAGCTACGAGCACCATGTGGCGCGGATGGGGACGGATGTAAATGCACTCAATGAGGCGATCCAGGGAAGGAAGGCCCTGGAAGAGCTTGCAAGAACGCATATTTCCTTGGATTGAGGTAAAGATATTGGTAATTATCATAAGGGAAGCGGTTTCCCGGGGAAGGATGGAACTACACAATGGATGAAAACGCACAGGCAAAGTTTGACGAGAAGGTAAAGGAACTCCTTCACTCCGCCAAAAAGAAGAAAAATGTCCTGGAATATCAGGAGATCAGCGAGTTTTTCGCGGACATGCCTTTGGAGGAGGAACAATTCGAGAAGATCCTGGAGGTGTTGGAACAGAACAATGTGGATGTGCTGCGCATCACAGACGACGATGCGGACGTAGAAGAAATTATTCTCACGGACGAGGATGAAGTGGATGTGGAGAACCTGGATCTGTCCATCCCCGACGGCATCAGTCTGGAAGATCCGGTCAGGATGTATCTGAAAGAGATCGGCAAAGTGCCCCTGCTCTCTGCGGAGGAGGAGATTGATCTCGCCAAGAGGATGGAGGTAGGGGACGAGGAGGCCAAAAAGCGTCTGGCGGAGGCCAACCTGCGTCTGGTGGTGAGCATTGCCAAGCGCTATGTGGGCAGGGGAATGCTCTTCCTGGATCTGATCCAGGAGGGGAACCTGGGGCTGATCAAAGCGGTGGAAAAATTTGATTACAGAAAAGGATATAAATTCTCCACCTACGCCACATGGTGGATCCGCCAGGCCATCACCAGGGCCATTGCGGATCAGGCCAGGACCATTCGTATTCCGGTGCACATGGTGGAGACCATCAACAAGCTTATCCGGGTCAGCAGGCAGTTGCTTCAGGAGCTGGGGCGTGAACCAACTCCCGAGGAGATTGCGGACGAGATGAATATGCCCACGGATCGTGTGCGTGAGATTCTGAAGATCAGCCAGGAGCCTGTTTCCATGGAGACGCCCATCGGTGAGGAGGAGGACAGCCATCTGGGAGATTTCATTGAGGACGACAAAGTTCCCGTGCCCGCGGAGGCTGCGGCGTTCACTCTGCTGAAGGAGCAGCTGGTGGAGGTGCTCAGCACCCTCACGGACAGGGAACAGAAAGTGCTGCGTTTGCGGTTCGGCCTGGACGACGGACGGGCACGGACCCTGGAGGAGGTGGGGAAGGAGTTCAATGTCACCCGGGAGCGGATCCGCCAGATTGAGGCCAAGGCCCTGCGGAAACTGCGCCATCCCAGCCGCAGCCGGAAGCTGAAGGATTACCTGGATTGAGGGGGAAACCACAGGTGGTCTTGTCCGGGCGGCTTCAGATGCTTGCCGACATGGTGACGCCGGGAAGCGTCCTGGCCGATGTGGGCTGTGACCACGGTTTTCTGTCCATCTATCTGGTGCAGGCGGGGGTGTGCCCCAGGGCAGTGGCCATGGATGTGCGGAAAGGGCCCCTTGCAGGTGCGGGAAAACATATAGAAGAGTACGGCCTGGGGGATTACATAGAGACCAGGCTGTCGGACGGCCTGGCAGAGTGTTCTGTCGGGGAGTTCGGCGCCGTGGTCTGCGCCGGCATGGGCGGCCGGCTGATGGAGAGGATTCTGACAGAGGGCAGGGAAAAACTGCAGGGAGTCCGGGAACTGATTCTGCAGCCCCAGTCGGAGCTGGGGGAGTTCCGTGCCTTTCTCCGCAGGGCAGGTTATGTTCTGGTCCAGGAGGACGCGGTTTTTGAGGAGGGCAAGTATTATTTTGCCATGAAGGCCTGTCCGGATAATTCTTCCGCAGCCGGCAGCCTTACCGCGGAAAACGGGGAATCGGCCCGGCGCAGGGAGGAGCTGGCGGACCGGTTCGGCGGGCTGCTCCTGGAGGCGGCCCATCCAGTGCTGCTGGGGTATCTGCGCCAGAGGGAAGCTCATCTGCGGCAGGTGGAATCGTCCCTTGGGGCGGCAGATTCCCGGCGGGCGGAGGAAGCCCTGGCAGGAATCCGCAGAGAACTTACAGACATAGAGCTTGCGTATGAAATATGTGGGTCAGGCAGGGGAGAAGGATCTTCTCTTGCCTGATTCTGGAAAGAGAGGAAGGGCAGGTATGATTACGGTTGCGATACGGGGACAGAGCGGAGAAGAGGTTCTGAGACAGGTGGAACCAGGAACCACCTTTGAGGCCATAGCAGCAGACTATCAGGAGGAATACAACGGGACCATTGCGGTAGCGGCGGTGAACGGTAAGATACGTGAGCTGTTCAAAAGAGTTACCAGAGATTGTACGGTTGAATTTTTTACCCTGAAAGATGACATAGGACACAAGACTTACGTGCGCACGGCCACCATGCTGCTGATTAAAGGCATCTATGATCTGTTCGGATCTGCCGCCGCCCAGGGCAGCTGTGTGGAGTTTGCCGTGGGCCACGGCACTTATGTCCACACTGCAGGACAGGTGCCTGCCACGGAGGAGAACGCCGCCAGGCTGAAAAAGCGCATGCTGGAACTGGTGGAGGCAGGGACTCCTTTTATGAAGAAATCCTACCACCTGGAGGAGGCCATGGAACTTTTTCAGGCCAAGGGCATGGAGGACAAGGCGAAACTTTTCCGCTATCGTATGAGTTCCACTGTGAATATATATGAGATTGACGGATTCCATGACTATTACTACGGCTATATGCTTCCCAATGCGGGCTATGTGAAATGGTTCGATCTGCGTCCTTATGAGGAGGGATTTCTTCTGGTGCTTCCGGAGAAGTCTGCCCCTACGGTGGTGGAGCCCTTTGACGAGAGCAGGAAACTTTTCCAGACCATGGAGGGGGCCAAGGAGTGGGGGAGGATCGCAGGCATTGAGACCGTGGGAGATCTGAATGATCAGATCTGCAGCGGATCCATGAGCGACCTGATTCTGGCCCAGGAGGCCCAGCAGGAGCGGAAAATCGGAGAGATCGCCAAGGATATTGTCAGCAGGGAAAATGTAAGATTTGTCATGATTGCAGGACCTTCTTCTTCCGGGAAAACAAGTTTTTCCCACAGGCTTTCCATTCAGCTGAGAACCCTGGGGAAGGTGCCCCGCACCATTGCCCTGGACAATTACTTTGTGGACAGAGAACTGACGCCCAGGGACGAGAATGGGGACTATAATTTCGAGTGCCTGGGGGCCATTGACGTAAAACTTTTCAACAAAAACATGGTGGATCTGCTGGCAGGAAAGAGGGTGGAACTTCCCACATTCAACTTTAAGACCGGCCAGAGAGAGTACAGGGGCGACTTTATGCAGCTGTCTCCAAATGACATCCTGGTGCTGGAGGGAATCCACGGTCTGAATGAGAAAATGTCTTACGCCCTGCCGGAGGAGAGCAAGTACAAGATCTACATCAGCGCCCTGATGACCCTGAACATTGACCGGCACAACCGCATTCCGACCACGGATGCCCGCCTGCTGCGCAGGATGATTCGGGATGCCCGCACCAGGGGGGCCAGTGCCCAGAGGACAATCCAGATGTGGCCATCCGTCCGCAGAGGCGAGGAGGAGAATATTTTCCCCTTCCAGGAGGAGGCGGATGCCATGTTCAACTCTTCCCTGATCTATGAGCTGGCCATGCTGAAGACTTTTGCGGAGCCCCTTCTGTTCCAGATTCCCAAGGAGGCCCCGGAGTACTATGAGGCCAAGAGGCTCCTTAAATTTCTGAATTATTTCCTGGGGGTGCCCAGCGAGAGCCTTCCCAACAATTCCATCTGCAGAGAGTTTGTGGGCGGCAGCTGCTTTAATGTCTGACAGGGACAAAAATACCATCCCGCAGCAGGTTCCGGACCGGGCTGCGGGATTATTATCTAAATTTCAGAAAAAACGCATGGTTTACATTTTACTGTTCCATGCGCCTTTAGGCTGTGATTTTGATATTTGATTGTTTTATCGGTATTACGCCAACTGCATAACCTCGGTTTCAAGTTCTCTTAATTCATCAAGGGATAAGGATGGAACGCAATCCGCAATTTCATCAAGTGACATTTTACCTTTTTTAATCAATTTTTTTGCTGTCTCCCTTGCACTTTCCTGCACAGCTTCATGTCGTTCACTTCTTATAAAAGACTTCATTATCTGTTCTTCATCAAATAAACTCATCATAATCGTCACAACCTCCTTTTCTCTCTCAAGCAAATACTCTCTTAAAATATTCCTGTTCTTGCATATACGAATGGTTTCCGTGACTGCCTTTTGTATCATCCCATGCTCTTTTGTCTGCTCGTTAAATACTTTGCAGAAAATGATGTACTGATTGATAATGTCATCTGTATCGCTTTCATAGATAACCTTTGCTTTTACCTCAACGTCAATATCGGCACCTTCAAAAAATTCTTTGGACAAGGATATTCTATCGGGTTTCCGGCCTTTGTTTCCTGTAAAAATCACATATAGTTCCGGCTTTGGAATTTTTACTTTCTTGCTTTTGTAATAGTTTTGGCTGGTGCGCTGAAAATATTCGTGGTAGCTTTGTGCCAGATATAACAGCACCCTTACCAATATATTCATTGTCCACGTAGATTGAGCCTCTATGAGTATCATCAGCTTATTACCCACAACAAAGCCCAAGTCATTATACAGATTGTCTGTCAACACATTTTCTATCGTTACATCAGTTAGTGAATCCTCTGTCGCTGTAGTATCCTCTGGGTGGAGTGTTTTATACAGCTTTAGCAGATAACTCTTATTCCGAAAAAGGTCAAGAAATACGCTGTCTTTTGCCTTACGCTTTGCAACGACTTTCAGCGTCTGTTTTGTATCATCTGACATCTTATCCCCTCGGCTTCCAAAAATCTGTGGCAAAAGATGCGATATACCCTACTCCTGTCACAAGTTAATTATACAAAAAAACGCCAGTATTTACAATAAATTTCACATAAAATTTCCGCCTGTAAATGATGGCTGAAAGTCATTCGCGCTAATGTCACACTTGGCTTGTTACAAACCCACAAAGTGCAGCATAGTTTTCGGCTGATGGGGAGATGTCACATTTTGTTGAAAGCCCCCTTGGCAAACTGTTTCAAAACTATTTCTAATGTTGCGGGCCTCTTGCTTTTTTCCTGAAAACCGGATATAATGGGGAACGGTGAGTAGGATAAATGATCGCGCCCGCCGCCTACAGGGGGCAGGTGAGGAAAGTCCGGGCTTCACAGGGCAGGATGCCGGATAACGTCCGGTGGAGGCGACTCCAAGGCCAGTGCAACAGAAATATACAGCCACACTGCGGTGTGGTGATGGTGGAAAGGCAGTGTAAGAGACTACCGTCTGTACGGTAACGTGCGGAGCCATGTAAACCCCATCCGAAGCAAGACCAAGATGAAGGCGACAGGCTTGCCCGGCCTGCTTTCAGGTAGGTCGCTGGACGCGGCTGGCGACAGCCGTGC
>CAJUNZ010000090.1 GCA_910587755.1 uncultured Acetatifactor sp.
GACGCTGTTTTCCTATATTATGGACGGGCTGTCGGCCAGGGGTAAACCCTGCCAGAAGAACACGCTGATTGTGCTGTTGTCACGGCTGATGAACAAGGGGTTTCTGAGTGCCAGGAAGATTGGACGCCGCAACGAATATACCGCTCTTGTCTCTGAGACAGAATACCAAACAGTGCAGACAAAACATTTCCTGGATAAAATCTATGAGGGCAGCGCAAAAGGTCTGGTATCCAATCTGATCTCAGGGGATCTGCTGTCAGAGGGAGAGTATGAGGAATTGAAAAGACTGTTGGAGAAAGGAAAAGAGAGGCAATGAACGCAGTGTTGAAGCTCTTTCTGTCCATGTCCGTTTCCGGTAGTGTGTTTATTCTGATTCTGCTGCTGGGAAAAGGCTTTTGGAGAGACAAAATCAGCAGGCAGTGGCAGTATTATATCTGGCTTGTTGTGGTTTTGCGGCTGCTGCTTCCTTTCGGCCCGGAAGCTACCCTGTTTGGAAAGTTTTACGGGGCTGTGGATCAGGCAGTCGCCCGGACTGTCACTGGGCCCCGGCAGCAGCCTTTGTTAAACCTTCCGGCGGAGGGTTCTGTTCCCACTGTGAATTTGCCGCAGGAGGGCGGTGAAAGCCCGGAAAGACCGGGGGAAGATTTTACAATGTCCCGGGCGTTTGAAGATATTGGCGTGCTGCTGGGGGAGCACATCTGGCTGGTCTGGCTGATGGGTGCTCTGGGGCTGCTGATACGGAAGGTGACGATCTATCAAGGGTTTATGCGGTATATCCGCGCCGGACTGACTCCGGTTTCCGACACCGGGATTTTGGACAGGCTTGCCCTTGCCGCAGAGAGGGCAGGGGTCAGAAAACCGGTAGAATTATGTGTCAACCCGTTGATTTCATCGCCGCTGCTGACGGGCTTTTTCCACCCATGCATCCTGCTGCCACAGGGGGATATGCCTGAAAAGGATTTTACGTACATTGCGCTGCATGAACTGACTCATTACAGGAGGCGGGATATGTTTTACAAATGGCTGGTGCAGGTGGTGGTGTGCCTGCATTGGTTTAATCCTCTTGTGCATCTTATGAGCCGGGAGATTGAAAAGGCGTGTGAATTTTCCTGTGATGAGGCAGTTCTTGCCAAGATGGGCCGGGACAAAGGGCAGGAGTATGGGAAAGTGCTGCTGGATGCTATGGCGGCTGTGGGGAGATACAAGGAGAATCCGGGAGCTGTCACTTTAAACAGGAACAAAAAATTACTGAAAGAAAGGCTGGGTGCGATTATGAGGGAGAAGGAACGATCAGGAGCAGTAAAGGCTTTGACGGCGGGGCTGACGGTCTGTGTGGCGTTGGGAGCGTTTTTTGCAGGCACTTATCCTGTGGGAAATACCCGGGCGGCAGCGCTGCCCCAGGAGCCGGCGGAGGCAGGTGCCCTGCCAGATGGAACTGCCGGGGGGTTGGAGGAATGGTCTGAAACAATCAGTGGAACTGCCGGGGGGTTGGAGGAAGAGCCTGAAACAATCAATAGAGCTGCCGGGGGATTTGGGGAATGGTATGGAATATTCAATGGAGCTTCTACGGAGATAGAGCGCTATTATGAAGATAAAAACCTGGCAATGTTTCAAATGTCCTTCTGCTGTCTGGATGAGGAGGCGCAGAGTCAGTGGCTGGAGAGGATTTACGCAGACGGGGACTTTGCGCTGATGGGAACGGCGGTGGGTGTGCTGGAGGAAGACTGCGCCCAGATCCGGCAGCTGGCGGAAACAGTCTACAGGGACGGAAGTGTTGCATTTTTTCCCCTTCTGGCCATGCACATGAGTCAGGAGACGCTGGAGGAATGGCTGGACCGGACTCTGGAGGAGGAGAACCTGTCTTTCCAGCCCATCCTGTACAATGCATTGGGCCGGGGGGATGAGTTTGAGCAGATGCAGGAGAAACAGGAGAATGAATGGGCGGAAGCTTATCTGGCCGTAGGTGTTAGGGTGGATGGCAAGGACTATTACTATCAAGGGGAGCTGGTTCACATTTTTCTTGACAAAAGACGCACTGACCAGGCCTTTTACACGCTGCAGATGAACCCCAAAGGAACGGTCAACATCAAGATTCTCCGCAATGAAAACAATGAGATCACTGGCGCTGCCTATATGACGGAGGAGGAAGTGAAGGAGCTGTTTGGCGATATGGAGGAGCCGGATTCCCTTCCTGTTGACTTGGAGACCATAGCCGCCGGAGAGATCATTTGTCTGGGGGAATATACATTGTCCCTGGGGGACAGAATCCGGTATGATATCTTTGCAGAAACAGGAGAGGGAATGAAGGTCTTTTTCACCAGAAAAGACAGGGAGGACGTGGTTTACTGGTCTGTGCATAACCTGCGCCAAGAGGGGGAACCGCTGAGATGCTATATGGATGAAACTGTTGGATCTTGGGCGGAACCCGGCTCGTATCAGCTGTTCCTGCAGGCTACGGAGGGTGATCTGGAAAAAGTTAAGGGAAGTGTTTTGATTACTTCGGAAGATTGATTTTGGGCGTGTATTCTCAAATGCGCTTCAGGGCGGCCTTTTGTTGGAAGGCCGCCCTATTGCCGGAAGGCTGTTCTATTGCCGGAAGGCCGTCCTCCTTCCCTCGAGTTCCGCGTCACGGTCGGTCCGGCTTTTGTACAGAGGGGCACAGTATTTGGCGGGGACAGAGGTGGCAGTGGGCAGCGCTATGGTCAGGTATGCTGTGGGAGTAAATCGGCCAGGGTAATGTTGAATTCTTCAAAAATACATGCGGGTATAGAATCGTCAAAAGAGTATTGATTTGTTCTCTTTTCCTGTTCAAAATCATACACGAGGACAGTACGCTTTAGAGGATTTACGATCCAGTACTCTCTGACTCCTGCAGTGCGGTATTTAAATAATTTGATCCCATAATCCATCTGCTGGGTGGATGGGGACACAACCTCTATGATCCAGTCTGGGGCGCCATTGCATCCCTTTTCGTCTATTTTCTCTTTGGAGCAGATGACAGAGATATCCGGCTCTACGTAGTTTCTGTCATCCTGGGTGAGAAACACAGCAAACGGAGCAGGTAACACTTCGCAGCTTCCCTTTTTTTGGTCAATGTAATCCGAAATTTTTCTGGCGAGAGCATATGAAATTCTCTGGTGTACTGTATTTGGTGGCGCCATCATATACATCCGGCCGTCGATTAATTCTGCCCTCTGTCCCTCCGGCAGGGTTTGGATATCATCTATCGTATGGAATTTTTCTTGTGTCAATGCCATAAGTTTTCCTCACTTTCTTTTTTGAATGACCATTTCCGGTTGACAGGTGTTCTTTTCACAGCATAATTATAAATTGATTTTCAAAATTTTTCAATGGAAGGATGAAAGTATTCTCTTGTTCCCGGCAGTCAGCACACGGTACCTTTTGCGGAAAAATACCTGCGGCTTGAGCGGGGCTATACCTATGGGCCTCCTATGGCAGTTGCGCCCTTAAATCAGGTTCGCCGGGTGGTGGAGTATGCTTTGACGGAGATACCGGCGTCAAAAATTGATCTGGGAATCCCTAACTACGGGTATGACTGGCCCCTGCCCTATGAGAGGGGTGTCACCAAAGCCGCTACCATAGGAAATGTGCAGGCGGTGAGAATCGCCGTGGAACAGGGGGCGGAGATTGAGTTTGACAGCCTGGCCCAGAGCCCCTATTTCCGCTATTCCACCGGGGGAACCGAGCATGAGGTGTGGTTTGAGGATGTGAGGAGCCTGGAGGCAAAGTTCGGCCTGATGGAAGAGTATGGACTGCACGGCTGCGGGTACTGGCAGGTCATGGAGTGGTTCAGAGCCAACTGGCTGTTGCTGCGGGACTTGTTTTATATAGAAAAGTAAGGCGCTGCAGTTTACCCTGCCGGGACTTTCGGCAGTCCTTGACGAACGGTCTGCGAAATGATATAGTAGGGAGTGTTGCTGCAGGCAGCCGAATACTCCTGCCCAAAGGCCTGCGGAGGCAGGCAGGATAAGGCGTCAGGGGCCTTCGGTGCATGAAGATTGATGTTGGAGGAAAAAGAAGTGGATGACAGTGGGCCAGGCGCCAATATTGTTTTGTATTTCGTATTGCTGTTGGTTGATGTGTTTTTCTATGGGTTCGGGTCGGCTCTGGGCGCTCTGAACCGGAAGGAGGTCGAAAGAAGGGCGGAGGAGGAGAAGGATAAGAAGTCTGTGCGGCTCAACTCCATCCTCGGCAATCCCACGGAATATGAGAATACCGTGGAGTTGGCCACCACCCTGGTAAATGTGATTATGGGGGCGGTTCATCTGGCGCTTCTGCTGCGCCTGGTGAACATGGGGCTGCAGGTTGTGGCGGAGAACCGGCTGCAGCTGCAGGGAATCCCGGCGGGAGCCATTATGGCGGTGGCAGCAGTGCTTTCAACCCTGCTGCTTCTGTACATAACGCTCACTCTGGGGGTTTTGCTGCCGAAAAAGGTGGCGGCCAGGATTCCCGATAAATGGGCTTATGTCTGCATAGGACCGGTTTATTTTATCACAAGGCTTCTGTCCCCCTTTATGGGGCTTGTCACCCTGACCACAAAGGGGATTCTTCGGATATTCGGCGCCGGGGAGAAGAAGGACGAGGCGGATGTGACAGAGGAAGAGATCATCAGTATGGTAAACGAGGGCCATGAGCAGGGGCTGATCCAGGCCAGCGAGGCGGAGATGATCTCCAATATCTTTGAGTTCGGGGACAAGGAAGTCCAGGACATTATGACGAACAGAAAACACATGGTGGCCATAGATGCGGATATGGTGCTCCAGGAGGCCATTACCTTTATGCTGGAGGGCAAGAACAGCCGCTACCCTGTCTATGAGGAGAACATTGACCATATTATCGGAATTCTGCACTTGAAGGACGCCATGCGTTTTCACACAGATGATGACAAACTGGTCACTCCTTTGAAAGAACTGGAAGGGCTGATGCGGGAACCCTGCTTTGTGCCCCAGACCAAGAATATCGACGAGCTGTTCCAGGAGATGCAGGCGGAGAAGCTTCAGATGGCCATTGTGGTGGATGAGTACGGCCAGACAGCCGGGCTGGTGGCTATGGAGGATATTCTGGAGGAGATTGTGGGGAATATTCTTGACGAGTATGACGAGGATAATGAATATATTGAAGAAAAAGGAGACGACAGCTACTGCGTAGAGGGTAAAACACCCCTGGAGGAGCTGGAGGAGCGTCTGGGGATCTCCTTTGAGGAGGAATCTTTTGAAACGCTCAACGGATTTCTCATCTCTAGAATGGACAAGATACCGGAGCCGGATGAGGAGTTTGACGTGGACTACAGAGGATATAACTTTAAGATTCTTTCTGTGGAGAACAAGATGATCCAGAGTGTTCTGGTCACGAGGCTTGGACAGACGGAGGAAGAGGTCCAGGAGGAGGAAAATCCCTCAAAGAGCGGGGATAGAAAATAAATCATTGATACATCCAGGGGCGGGATACCCTCTGGAAGCCATAAGAGAAGGAGACGCATATGTCAGGACATTCAAAATTTGCCAATATTAAACATAAGAAAGAGAGAAATGATGCCGCAAAGGGCAAAATATTTACCATCATTGGAAGGGAAATCGCTGTGGCCGTGAAAGAGGGCGGCCCGGATCCCAACAATAATTTTAAACTGGCCAGTGTGATCGCCAAGGCCAAGGCCAACAATATGCCCAATGACACCATTGAGAGGGGCATCAAGAAGGCGGCCGGGGATGTGGGCAATGTGAACTATGAGTATGTGACCTATGAGGGCTACGGCCCAAGCGGCATTGCCATCATAGTGGACGCTCTGACCGACAACAAGAACCGCACGGCGGCAAATGTGAGAAGCGCTTTTACAAAAGGTCAGGGAAACGTGGGAACCCCCGGATGCGTTTCCTTTATGTTTGACAGAAAGGGGCAGATCATCATCGACAAGGAAGAGTGTGACATGGAGGCGGATGACCTGATGATGACAGCCCTGGATGCAGGCGCGGAGGACTTTGGCGAGGAGGAGGACAGCTACGAAGTGCTGACGGATCCGGATGGGTTTGAGGAGGTGCGCAAAGCCCTGGAGGAGGCAGGCATTCCCATGATGAGCGCGGAAGTGACTATGATTCCGCAGAATTATGTGGAACTTTCGGACGAGGGGGCGGTGAAGAGCCTTCAGAAAATTCTGGATATCCTGGACAATGATGACGATGTCCAGGCAGTGTACCATAACTGGGACGAGTAGGCACCGGGAAAGGGCCGGAAGGGAAGATTTTATGGACAGACTGGCAATCGTGGTTCCCTGTTACAATGAGGAGGAAGTGCTGTGTCTTGCCAGCCAGGCGTTGCGGGGAGTTCTGGATGACCTGGTGGGGAAGGGGAAAATCGCTGCCGACAGTTTTATCCTGTTTGTAAATGACGGAAGCCGGGACCGCACATGGGAGCTGATCGAGGCGGAACATGCGGCCCACCCGGTCCAGGTGGCCGGGGTGAAGCTGGCGGGAAATGTGGGTCATCAGTTTGCCCTGACGGCGGGTCTGAACACGGCAAAGGATATGTGCGACGTGACCATTTCCATCGACGCGGATCTGCAGGATGATGTGGCTGTCATTGAGGAGATGGTGGACAAATTTCATGAGGGGAGCGATATTGTGTACGGGGTACGGCGGGAGCGAAAGACGGACACTTTTTTTAAACGGACCACGGCGCAGGCATTCTACAGGCTCATGAGTCTTATGGGGGTAAAAACCGTCTATAATCATGCGGATTTTCGTCTTATGTCCCAGCGGGCGGTGGAAGAGTTCTCAAAATACAAGGAGACGAACCTGTTTCTCCGGGGGATGGTTCCTCTTATCGGCTACCAGACAGACTGTGTCTACTATGACAGGAAAGAGCGGGCGGCGGGTGAGTCCAAATATCCTCTGAAGAAGATGCTGGCTCTTGCTTTTAACGGCATCTCTTCTTTCAGCATCAAACCCATCAGCCTGATTTTGGGGCTTGGCCTGTTTATCATTTTTGTGTCCTTTGTGGCGCTGGTGTACGCGCTGATCTCATATTTTACAGGGCGCGTGGTGGCAGGGTGGACTTCACTGATTTTATCCATCTGGTTCCTGGGGGGCCTGCAGCTGCTTGCCATCGGCATGGTGGGGCAGTATATCGGCAAGATTTATATTGAGGTGAAACACAGACCCCGTTATAATATAGAAAAAGTGATCGCCGGCGGGGTGCTTCCTGAGAAATCAGCCGGAGTCGGTAAGGCTCAGGATGGGAAGGCTTAAGATGGGATGGAAGAAAAATACATTTAGCTATGTGATGTGGTTCTGCTATGGGGTGGTGGCAGGAGGGACCGGGCTGGTCCTGGCCTGGAATTTCTGCGTGCAGGCGGGTATAGGGACATACTGGGGGATTGTCTTTGCGGCGGCTGCTGCCACCGGGGCGGGGGCAGCCGTGCTTGGGCTTGGCAGAATGGAGTCAAAGATTTCCTCTTTTGTCCAGGAGAACCGCCGGCTTCTTCTGCCGGTGGAATTGATGTGGCTGGGAGCCTTTCTTGCACTGGGACTTGTGCTGAGAATCCATGGCATTAACTCTGCGGAACAGGCATCCCAGTATTTTGACGCCGCCATGGTGGTGGAAGGGCAGGAAATTCCCAGAGTGGTGCATGGGGGCACTTATTTCTATGTTCAGCTTCTACATACCGCGCTGCGTTTTCTGGGCAATCAGTACAGGGTGGGAATCTGGCTGCAGATCCTTCTGCAGCTTGCAGGGCTGCTGCTTTTGTATTTTGTCATAAGAAAACTGACAGGGGCTGTCAGCGCCCTGGTGTTTTTCGGATTCTGTTCCTGCTCCCCTTATATGGTGGAAAAGACATTGCAGCTGTCGCCTCAGATGTTGTGTTTTGCCATTTTTGCCGCAGGGGCAGTTCTGATGACGGTGGCGTGCTGGGGGCCGCTGCAGCGCAAGCCTTTTTTTACAGCAGGGGCTGTGGCGGCAGTGTGTTGTTTTATTGACCTGACAGGAGGGCTTCTGCTGGTCCTGGCGCTGTCCCTTGTCTTCCGTTTCAGGGGGGAGGAAAAACCGGATAAGAAAGAAAAACTTGCCGCTGTTCTGTATTGTCTGGGGGGAGCGGCCGTGGGATTCTTTCTCTGCACTTATGTGGATGCTTCTTTCAGCGGTAAGACGGTGCAGCGTGTGGCAAATGCGTGGTTTCTTCTGTATCAGCCCAAGGGAAGCGAATTCTCTGCAGGTCTGGAAGGTTTTGGCTCAGGGATAGAGGGGATTCTGCTGATTTTTCTGGTGTTCCTGGGGGTGTTCAGTTTCTGGCGTCACAGGCAGAAAGAGTGGGTGACAGTGTGCATTCTGCCTGTCTGTGTGCTTCTGGCAGGGGCATTTGGGGGAATATTCACCCAGGCAGTGCCCGGTTTGTTTTTCCTGTATCTGTACTTTGTGGTCCTGGCAGGAGTGGGTACGGGGCAGTGCTTTCAGTTTCAGCCTCTCTCGGATGCTTTGTCTGAGGCGGCTGTGGCGGGGGGAGATGTGGAAATCCTGGATCTGGAACAGGAGACATTCCCCCGGCAGGAGGCTGCAGCGGGAGAAGAGCTGGAAGTGATTTCCCTTCAGGAGAGCACGGAAGAAAGCCTGGAGCAGGAGTATTTTGCCGCTGAAGCGCCGGAGGTGGTTCAGGGACAGGAGTATACCGGGGAAGTTTCGGAAGGAATTCAGGGACGGGAGTTCATTGGAGAGGAGCCGGAAGAGATCCTGGAGCAGGAGTACGCTGAGGAAGAACCGGAAGGAATTCAGGGACAGGGATATCGGGGAGAAGTTTCGGAAGGCTCTCAGGAGCAGGAATATACTGAGGAAACGCCAGAAGGGATCCTGGAGCAGGAATACATTAAAGAAGTGCTGGAAGGACTCCTGGAACAGGGATTTGCTGAGGAAATTTCAGAGGAGATTCTGGAGCAGGAATACATTGCCAAAGAAGTAGAAGAGATTCTGGAACAGGAGAACAGAGAGGAAGTTTCAGAACAGGGATACACAGAGGAAGCGTCGAAAGATATTTCGGAACAACCATTGCCCATGAACAGGAGAGCGCTTCCCATGGGGAGCAGAGCACTGCCCATGGGCGGAGAGGCCTTGTCTGTGAAACAGAGCAGGCAGTTGAGGGGCGGACAAGAAAAACCCGTGGAAACACAGGCACAGAAGCCTGCCCTGGGGGCAGAGGAAGATCCCACTTCAGAAAGGCCGGAGCAGAAGCCTGCTGCAGCAATGCCGGATAAGGAGGCGCTGGCGGCTGCTGCCAGGATGTTGGATCAGGAAGCTGCTCCGAAAGCAGCGCAGGCACCGGAACAAGTGTATGTTGTAGGGGCCGTGAAAATATCGGAGCAGGAAAACGTCATGGAAGTGGTGGAACTGGAACCCATACCGGATCCCGCGCCCCAAAAAATCCGCAGGCAGGGAGAATCCTCTGGTGAAGCAAAAGAAACCAAAGAACCAAAAGAACACAAAGAATCCAAAGTTGCGGAACCTGTGCGGAAAATTATCAGGTTCCTGGAAAATCCTCTTCCCCTGCCCAGAAAGCATGTAAAGCGGGAGCTGGAGTATTCCATCCGCCATGTGGCAGATGACGATGATTTTGACTATGCTGTGGCAGAAGATGATGATTTTGACATTGAATAAATGAATTCTTTGCGCAGAAAAGGGAAATGCTAGAAGGGAGTGCGATGCACTTCCTTTTTTGCTGTTTCCAGGAATTCTGTCTTAAAAACCGGGGCAGTCAGAGAGCAGCAAGGGCGCCGAAGCGGAGAGAAAGAAAAACAAGGAGAATAGAGACCATGGCAGAAAAAAAGACAGAGATAGAGAAAGAAGAGCACCGTGACGAGAGAATTGAACAGACAGGACAGGTGACGCTGGATGAGAATGGCAAGATGGAGAATATCCATTTGATTTCCATCATTGGGGAGATCGAGGGACATGACAACCTGTCCAACAACTCTAAAACCACAAAATACGAACATATTCTTCCCAGTCTTGCAGCCATAGAGGACAGCAGGGACATCAAAGGCGTCCTTGTGCTGCTGAACACCATGGGCGGTGACGTGGAGGCCGGCCTGGCCATTGCGGAGATGATAGCATCCCTGAGCAAACCCACTGTTTCCCTTGTGCTGGGAGGCAGCCACTCCATCGGAGTCCCCATTGCGGTGAGCACAGATTACTCCTACATTGTTCCCACCGGGACCATGGTGATCCATCCGGTGCGCATGAACGGCATGGTGATTGGAGTGCCCCAGACTTTTGAATATTTTAAGCTGATCCAGGACAGAATCACAGGTTTTGTGTGCGGTCACTGCAGAATTGACAAGAACACGCTGGAGAAACTGATGATGGAGACAGGGGTTCTGACAAAGGATGTGGGAACCATACTTGTGGGGGAGGATGCAGTAAAACATGGAATCATTGACGAAGTGGGCGGCATTGACAAGGCAGTGGCAAAGCTCCATGCCATGATCAAAGAAGCCGGTGAGCAGCCGGAATCCGGGAAATAGCTGTTGACATTGCAATTTTCCACGTAGTATAATTTACCTGGCCAGAACAGGAGAGGGAAAAGATACAGGGAAGCAGCAGGCAGTTTTTCAGGGCCATAGGGCGAAGTGCTGTCTGTCCGCTTTCCCTGTTTGACATCCTGAAAGAGGGCTCCTGTCCGGTTTGGGTGGACCCGGGAGTACAGAAGGCGTCAGGGCGGAGCCTGGGGCCGGAAGGAGACAAATGGTATAATGAAAAAGGATAAGAGGAGAAAACTCTGGGTGGTGACTATTCTGTCCGCCCTGGTGACGCTGATGCAGACCATCGGGTGGCAGCTTTCCATGAAATATCACACCTCGGTGCATGGTTCGGCCTTATTACAGAAGATTGGGGTTCTGGATACTTGGCAGCTGGTGCTGGCGGGGGTTTTGGAGTTCTGGTTTTTGACCATGCTGTTTTACGGCTTGTTTACAAGGCTGGAAAAAAACCATGGTTTCAGGGCAAAGAGCGGGCATGCCGGGAAGGACTGGCTGCTGTGGGCCGGAGTGGGGCTGCTGCTTTACGGGGTGTACCTGGTGTTCCTCTATGGGTGTTATCCGGGATTTTATAATTATGATGTGGGAAATCAGATTCCTCAGGTGCTGTATGAGGAGGTGCCTTTCAGCGCGCATCATCCTGTGCTGCACACGCTTCTGGAAGGCGGGATTATTGCTCTGGGGTACAGGATACACGGTGCGGATCTGACCCTGGGAGTGTTTCTGTATTGTGCTTTCCAGATGGCAGTCTGCACAGTTTTTTTTACATACAGTGTGTACTTTCTCTGGAAACATACCGGCAGAAAATGGGTGGCCGCAGGAGCCCTGGTCTTCTATGCGCTCTGCCCTCCTGTGGTCATGTTTGCCATGAGTACCACCAAGGATGTGATCTGCTATGCGGTTCTGCTGGGGGCGGTGCTGAAGCTGTTTGATATCTACCAGGATCTGGGGAAGAGGCAGGTGGGTCTGTGGCGCTGGATACAGACGGGAGTGCTGCTTGTGATTTCCTGTCTGTTCCGGAAAAATATTGTGTATGTGGTGGTTTTGTTCGGGATTCTGGCCGTGATTCTGGTGAGGGCAGGCAGGCGGCAGCAGATACTTGCCTACACGGCGACGGTTCTGGGGGCGGTGCTGCTGAACAGGGGGCTGATCTATATGACAGGCGCCGTGGAGAGATCGGAAGAGCACACGTCTGAACTCCAGTCACCGAATACGATCTC
>CAJUNZ010000091.1:0-162 GCA_910587755.1 uncultured Acetatifactor sp.
GTGCGCCTAATTTTGTGGTATAGCTATAAAATCCAACCGCACAGGTGGAAAAATTGCGTTTAGTATTTGTTTTACTGCCCTGTTTGGTCTGTGTTTTGGCAGTGGCGGTGCTGTTGCCCGGCAGTGGAAGCCGGGGAGCGGCAGGAGGTGCAGGTGGGTCTG
>CAJUNZ010000091.1:262-11689 GCA_910587755.1 uncultured Acetatifactor sp.
ATCAGCTGGAAGCGGCAGGAGGTGCAGGTGGGTCTGATCAGCTGGAAGCGGCAGGAGGTGCAGGTGGGTCTGATCAGCTGGAAGCGGCAGGGGGTGAAGGTCAGCCAGGATCGGTGGGAGATGTGGGCCAGCCTGAATCCGGTGTGGGTTCCATGGAGGAAACGGAACCTGAGGCCGCTACTGAGATCACGCTGGTGATGGTGGGGGATGTCCTGCTGCACACGCGGGTTGCAGAGAGCGGCAGGAAGGAGGATGGCGGATATGATTTCAGCGCAGTCTTTGCGCATGTGAAGGAAGAGATAGAAGCGGCGGATCTGGCGCTTGTTAATCAGGAAGTGATTATCGGAGGGGAGGAGCTGGGGGTGACGGGTTATCCGTCCTTTAACGCTCCCTATGAACTGGGGGATGCTCTGGCGGATACGGGCTTTGATGTGGTGCTCCACGCCACCAACCATGCCCTGGACAAGGGAAAGCGGGGGATTTTAAACTGCCTGGCCTTCTGGGAAGAAAATTATCCGGAGATGGCGGTGCTTGGAATCCACCAAAGTCAGGCGCGGCAGGAGGAGATATACATATATGAGCAGGAAGGAATAAAAGTCGCCGTTTTGAACTATACCTATGGAACCAATGGAATCGCCCTGCCTGGGGACATGCCTTATGCGGTGGACCTGCTTGAGAAAGACAGGATGTCCCGGGATCTTCAGAAGGCCAGGGAGGAGGCGGATTTTGTGATTGTCTGTCCTCACTGGGGAACGGAGTACAGTCTGGAGGCCTCAAAGTCACAGAAGGACTTGGCTGCATGGTTTGCGGAAAAGGGCGCAGATCTGGTGCTGGGCACCCATCCTCATGTGATTGAGCCCATAGAGATACTGGATGGTGAAGAGGAAGAGGGCACTCTGGTCTATTATTCGCTGGGAAATTTTGTGAATTGGACTTCGGGTACAGGGCAGGGAGTGGCTAACCGCATGGTGGGCGGTATGGCCCGGATCACGATTGGATTGAATGAGGCAGGACGCGCAGTGGTGAAAGACTATGGTGTGGAGCCTTTGATCTGTCATGTGGAGACGGGGGTTGGAGGTGTCACAGTTTATCCTTTGGAAGAGTATACGGAGGAGTTGGCGTCGCGGAATGAAATCTGTCTGCAGGATGGCAGTTTTTCTCTGGAATATTGCAGGAATCTGGTGGAAGAGGTCTTTGGAGCAAGGGTGTATTAGAGAACAGGGAGCGGGGGCATGAAATTTATATTTTCTTATGTAAAAAAATACCGAAAGCTGGTGGCTCTGGCCATGGGAATAAAATTGTCGGCGGCCGTGGGGGAGCTTCTGCTTCCTTACGTGCTGGAACACCTGGTGGATGATGTGGTGCCGCTGCGGAAGGGCAGTCTGGTGCTGCTGTGGGGAGCGGTGATGGTGCTCATTGCAGTCTATGTGCGCCAGGCCAATGTGAAGGCAAACCGTATGTCAGTGCGGGTGGCAAAGGAAAGTATCTATGAGATCCGGCGGGATCTGTTCTGGAAATCTGTGAATCTGTCCGGCAGCCAGCTGGATGAGTTTGGTCTGCCTTCCCTGAATTCACGGATGACGTCAGATTCTTACAATCTGCAGAGCTTTATCCAATCCAGCCAGACCATGGGGATCCGGGCGCCTATTATGCTGGTGGGCGGTATCTGTCTGACGCTCACTATGGATGTGGGACTGGCGTCAATCCTCTGCATTATGGCTCCGGTGATGATCACCGCTGTGGTTTTTGTGTCTATGAAGGGCATTCCGCTCTACGACAAGGTGCAGAAGAGCGTGGACAATGTGGTGCGGGTAATGCGGGAGAACATCACCGGTATCCGGGTGGTGAAGGCGCTTTCCAAGGAGGACTATGAGATCCGCCGTTTTGACAGTGCCAACAGCGGACTCACAGGAAGGGACGTAAAGGCGGGCATTGTCATGGCGCTGCCGGGACCCATTATGACTTTTATGCTCAATGTGGGACTGACTATTGTGGTGGTGGTGGGCGCATATCGGGTAAATGCCGGCGTCACACAGCCGGGGGTGATTCTGGCATTCCTTACATATTTTAATATGATCCTTATGGGGGTTATGGGACTGAACCGCATTTTCATGCTGATGTCCAAGGCCAATGCCTCTGCACGGCGTATTGGGGCAGTGGTGGGCACGGGGGAAGATCTGCTGCCGCTTCCGGAGGAGGAGGCTGCTGTCACCCAACGGGAAGAGTACATTGTCTTTGAGCATGTGTCTTTCAGCTACGGCAGGGGGGATGAGGGCAGAGGATTGCAGGAGGAGTCTCAGGCAGGAGAAGCAGCAAGTGTTGCGGCCGGAGGGAAGATTTTTTCAGGAGCAGATACTGGTCAGGACAGGTTTGACGGCCAGGAGAGGCAGAAATGTCTGGAGAATATTGACTTTGCGGTGAAGAAGGGAGGTTCATTGGGGATTATCGGGGCCACAGGCTGCGGAAAGACTACAGTAATCAATCTTCTGATGCGCTTTTACGATCCGGATCAGGGGCATGTGTTTGTGGACGGAAAGGATGTGCGGACCTATGAAAAGGATGAACTGCACCGTCTGTTCGGGGTAGTGTTCCAGAACGATGTGATTTTTGCGGATACGTTGAAAGAAAATATTTCCTTTGGCAGGGATGTCTCCATGGAGGAGATCGCAGGCGCTGCAGGGGATGCCATGGCAAAGGAATTTATCGAGGGATATCAGGAAGGATACGGGCACAAAGCGGTGGTGCGGGGGGCGAATTTAAGCGGCGGGCAGCGGCAGAGGGTGCTGATTGCAAGAGCGCTGGCGGCGTCTCCCAGAATTTTGGTACTGGATGATTCGTCCAGTGCTCTTGATTATAAGACGGATGCGAAGCTGCGGGGCGCTATCAGGGAACACTATGAAGATACCACCACCATTATTGTGGCTCAGCGTATCAGTTCTATAATGGCATTGGATGATATTATTGTCATGGATGAGGGGAAGATCATTGGACATGGTACCCATGAGGAACTGATGGAAAGCTGCCCCATGTACCAGGAGATCTTCAGGACTCAGATGGGGGAAGGCTGAACTTGAGCGGCCGAGGTTTCCAGGGGGTACTGTCAGGGGACTGGCAGGCATTGCCGAGGAGTGCTCAGAGAGTCCTGGAGAGGAAGCTGGCGGGCACTGTCAGGGAGAGCCGGGAATACTTCAGGGGAAGCTGGCGGGTATTGCCATGGAGGGCGCCGGGACAGGTGCCGGTATAAAGGCGGGGAGATCCGCGGCAGAAAGGAAGGGGATTATGGCGTCCAGAGATACGATTCGCAGAAAGCCCAAAGATACCAAGGGGACTTTTAAAAGGCTGTTTGCCTATATCGGACAGTATAAATGGATTTTGGCTTTTGTGCTTGTGCTGTGCTTTGTGAGTAATGTGCTGGCGTTGATTGGCCCCAGCCTTGCGGGTGCGGCCATCAATGAGGCGGCAGCCGGGGCAGGAAAAGTCAATTTTGACAGGGTATATTATTTTGCGGGAAGGATGCTTTTGGCCTATGTGTTTTCTTCCCTGATCACTGTGACCATCAATATTGTCATGATGTATGTGAGCAGACATATTGCCAAAGGGATGCGCAGGGAGGTTTTTGCCAAGTTGATGCGTCTTCCGGTGGGATTTTTCGACAGGAATCAGGCGGGGGATATTATCAGTCGTGTATCATATGACATAGATGTGGTGAGCACCTGCCTGGGAACGGATGTGGTGCAGATTCTCACAAGCGTTGTGACGGTGGTGGGATCCTTTGCCATGATGATGTTTCTCTCACCGGCTCTGGCGGTGGTGGCTCTGCTCTCGATTCCCGCTGCGGTGGTGTATGTGACGAAAATGCGTGCGGTTACGCAGCCCAGATTTTCAAAGCGTTCTAAAAATTATGGAATCATGAATGGTTTTGTGGAGGAAATGTTCTCCGGACAGAAGACCATTATGGCATATGCCTATGAGGATCGGGTGGCGGAAAAATTTGACCGGATCAACCGGAATGCTGCAAATGCCTACTATGATGCGGATTATTATGGCGTGACCATGGGGCCCACGGTGAACTCCATCAACAACCTTGGGCTGTGTTTTATCGCCGTGTTCGGCTCTTTTCTCTATATGGCAGAGGCCATTACCCTGGGGGGGATTTCTTCCTTTGTACTGTACTCCAGGAAGTTCTCAGGGCCAATCAATGAGATCGCCAATATTACGAATGAGCTGTATTCGGCTCTGGCGGCAGCAGAGCGGGTGTTTGCCCTTTTGGATGAGCCGGAGGAAACTGCGGACCGGGAGGCCGCATTGGAACTGGTGGATGTGAAGGGAAATGTGGCCCTGCAGAATGTGTATTTTGGCTATGAAAAGGACAGGACAATCATACATAATTTGAACCTTGCCGTGGGAGCAGGGAAGCTCGTGGCCATCGTGGGGCCCACCGGGGCGGGCAAGACCACCATCATCAACCTTCTTATGCGCTTCTATGATGTGGATCAGGGGAGCATTCTGGTGGAGGGGCGGGACTGCAGGGATTATACCAGAAAAAGCCTTCGGGGAGCTTATGCCATGGTGCTTCAGGAGACATGGGTATTCCAGGGGACTATTTTTGAGAATATTGCCTATGGCAGGGAAGGCGCAACCATGCAGGAAGTGGTGGCGGCGGCCAAGGCTGCCCATATCCATTCTTTTATTATGCGCCTGCCCCAGGGTTATGAAACTGTTATCAGCGAAGATGGGGGAAATATCTCAAAGGGGCAGAAGCAGCTGCTGACCATCGCCAGGGCCATGCTGTATGATTCTAAGATGCTGATCCTGGACGAGGCCACGTCCAATGTGGATACAAGTACAGAACGCAGGATTCAAAAGGCCATGCGGGAACTTATGAAAGATAAGACCTGCTTTGTAATTGCCCACAGGCTTTCCACCATTCAGCATGCAGATATGATCCTGGTGGTTGATCATGGAGATGTGGTAGAACAGGGGACTCATGAGTGCCTGATGGAACGGAAAGGATTTTACTATCGACTGTATGCAGCTCAGTTTGATTAGGTTTATCTATGGAGGCTGGAATCCGGCAGGGATGCAGAGGAGAGCGTTATGCGGAGATCCGGCAGGAGAGATGCAGGAGAGCGTTATGCGGAGATCCGGCAGGAGAGATGCAGAGGGAGAGCGTTATGCGGGGATCCGGCAGGAGAGATGCAGAGGAGAGCGTTATACGGGGATCCGGCAGGAGAGATGCAGAGAAGAGCGTTATGCGGGGATCCAGTACATGGGGTGAATGAGATGAGCTCTATTGTGCATATATTGCATTGAGAAAGCGACAGGGTCGGGAATAATATGAAAAAAGCGGCGGCAGCAATCCTACTGTTTGATATAATGGCGGGATTGCTGTTTTTGGGATTGTACGGAATGGAGGGAAAGATGCTTGCGGCGGACAGCAGTCTGGTGCTCACAGAAGAAGAGGGGCTGGAAGCAGAGGATGTGAAAAGAATTGCAATTACATTTGATGATGGCCCTCACCCAGCTTACACAGAACAGCTTCTGGACGGTCTGAAGGAGAGAGGTGTTCATGCCACATTTTTTGTCACGGGGGATTGTGTTATGATATTGGCAGATTGGCAGAACCCGGTAAGTAAAAGGGGTTTTAGTGAGTTAGTTCTGTGGAAAAAAGCCGGATGTGGGGTCATTTTCCCCCAAGGACAGGCCCGTTTTATAGGAATGGCTGATATTTTACAGTATTGACACAAGCAGGACTGACACTGAACTGGCGGGGAACTATGCCCCGGACAACTGAATATTGTATTTAGGTAGGACTAAATCAGCTTCTGACAGTAATCCGGTGACGGTTATAGACTGTCATCTGCAGGCTCTTTGGTCCTACTTTTTTTCGCCCGGAAAAATGTGGGAGAAGGAGGTGCGGAAGGAAGTTGATTTGGTTCGCCTCTTCAGGAGGAAAGGAGGGAGTGGAGAATTCCTGTTAAGTCGAAGGAGCACCTGCAGGATAAGGAATCAGGCATATCTGTGTTTTGGAATCAAAGGCAAATCTTTTAGATTGGTTTTTTATCAAAGAATATCTGGAAATGTGCTGCAGGTCATTCTGAGTTATTTGAGACTGCCAGAATTTACTAATCTGACTAAGGCGTGCATATATGGTTGACGGTCTTTCATTGAAGTTTACTGTAGATTTTATTGACATGCAGTATAACAGCAAAATCTGAAGCAAAGCGGTAAAAGTTTGGTTCCGGCTTGTCCGGGTAGGAATTAATTAGGAATAGTCGCAAAACAACTTGTGCAGATGACGCAGAATAAATTTCCATAGGCTAGGCGGAAGAAGGAGCCGTAGTGGGCTACGGCGGCTGATGACAACGACGACTATGAAAATTTGGGCAAGTCAGATGCATGAGTTATTTCAAGATTGTTCCTTAGCATATGGTTATCGAGTTATAAGGCGAGGAGGATAAGTAATGGGTATGAGTACGGCGACAGGTGCGGTGAAAGAAGAAACCTACACAATTATTTTCAAGGACAAGCACCATAAAGATTTTTACATGGAGTATCTGCCCAGGTGCAGATGCCAGGATGTGTATCATAAGGCATTGGTGTACTGCCTGGGCTTAAGTCCGGACACAAGGAAATTTGCCGGACAGATTTATGATTTTCGTACAGGTGATGTGAAGCCAGAATGTCTGCGAGAGGGATGGCAGACCAGCGGCAGCGGGAGGATTATCCGGATGGCGTTTAACCTTTACTGCAACGGAACCCCCAGCGTCTACGATTATGGGGACGGTGAGGAGCAGCTGCGGGAATGCAGGTGCTACACGGTGGAGGATCTGTTCTGCTGTGAGTATGCGGTTTTCTTTTGGGAAGCGGTGAAGATACGGTATCCGGAGTTTGCCCGCAGGAGGATTTAACGATTGGAGGGAGAAGATGCTTAAAATCAGGATGCAGGGGACGCTGGGGGATCTGAGATGGTTCCGGCGGCTGCTGGAACAAAGCGAAGCAGTCCGGGTAATGCGGGTGTCGGAGGCATTTGCGAACAAGGGAACAAAGCGTTTTTTCCGCATGTATGCGGAGGTGGAAAAAGAGGCGGAAGCAAGAAGTGGAAATAAAAAGCGGAAGTAAAAAAACGAATAAGTGATGCTGGAGGAAAATATATGTGCAGGTTATCTGAAGGAAACAAAGCAGGTCCTTTGAATGGAGAATGTATTGAAAACACTGTAAACAGTTGTAGAATTATCGCTATATCAAATCAAAAGGGAGGGGTGGGCAAAACAACCACCTGTGTAAACCTGGGAATCGGCCTTGCAAGGGCTGGGAAAAAGGTCCTGCTGGTGGAGGCTGACGCCCAGGGCAGCATGGCCATCAGCCTGGGCATCCCGGAGCCGGACAAGCTGGATGTGACGCTGGTGAACATCCTGGAAAAAGTCATCAATGACGAGGAAATCACACCGGGGGAGGGCATCATCCGCCATGATGAGGGGATCGACTTTATCCCTGCGAACATTGAGCTGGCCGGGCTGGAGACGGCGCTGGTCAACATTATGAGCCGTGAGACGGTGATGCGCCAGTATCTGGATAAGATGCGGGGACAGTATGAGTATATCCTGATTGACTGCATACCCTCCCTGGGGATGATTACCATCAATGCCCTTGTGGCGGCGGACTATGTGCTGATCCCCGTGGAGTCGGCCTATCTGCCCGTAAAAGGGCTTCAGCAGCTGATCAAAACCATCGGCCGGGTACACAGGAAGCTGAACCCCTCCCTGGAGATCCTGGGAATCCTGCTGACAAAGGTGGACCGCAGGACGAACTTTGCCAGGGACATTTCCGCACAGATCCGGGAGGCATACGGGGACAGGGTACATATTTTTGAAAACTGCATCCCCCTCTCCGTCAGGGCGGCGGAGACTGCGGCAGAAGGGAAAAGCATCTATCTCCATGACCCCAGGGGAACCGTGGCGGAAGGATACCTGTCCCTGACGGAGGAGGTGCTTGCCTCTGCCGGAGGCGGGGACAAGCCTGCCGGGGACGGAGGGCATCCCGGCACAGGGAAAGGGGGCGGCAGGCAGTGAAAAGCGGCAGTGCGCAGAAAGTAAGACTGGCTTCCTTTGATGACCTGTTCGGGAGCGGCGGGGAGCAGTCAGGCGAAGTGATTACTTCCGTCCCCCTCAGCCAGCTCCACCCCTTTAAGAACCATCCCTTCCGGGTGCTGGATGACGGGAAGATGCAGGAGACAGTGGAGAGTGTGAAAAAGTACGGCATCCTGGTGCCGGGGATTGTCCGGCCTTATGCCGGGGGTGGCTATGAGGTGGTGGCCGGGCACCGCAGGCGGAGGGCCTGCGAACTGGCCGGGCTGAAGGAGATGCCGGTGATTATCAGGGAGCTGGACGACGATGAATCTACTGTGATTATGGTGGACTCCAATATCCAGCGGGAGGATTTGCTGCCCAGTGAAAAGGCGAGGGCATACCGGATGAAGTATGAAGCGCTGAAGCACCAGGGGAGCCGTGCAGGGGGAAAAACCATTGAGGAGATGGGTGAGACAGCCGGGGAGAGCGGAAAGACAGTTCAGAGGTATATCTGGCTTTCCCGCCTGTCGAAGGAACTCTTGGAAATGGTAGACAGAAAGGAACTGGGTTTCGTGCAGGGAATCGACCTGTCCTTTCTTACAGAGGAAGCACAGGGCTGGGTAAGGGATTTTATAGGGCGGACGGGGGCGGGAATCAGCACCGGACAGTCCGCGAGGCTGAAGGAATATGGCAGAATCGGGGAACTGATGCCTGCGGTAGTAGAGCAGATCCTGGCGGAGAAAAAAGCGCCGGTGCGCCGGGTCGCCATAAAAAGGGACATGTTGGATAAATATTTCGGGGAGGCTTACAGCGATGAGGAAATAAAGGGAATCATCCTGGAACTGTTGGAAAAATGGAAGGAAGGACAGGGCGGAGATGGGATATCTTAGCAGTGGGAACCAGACTGTGGATGCCATGGGCTCCCTGAACATTACGGGGAACGTGATACCGACAATCTGGTACAAAACCATACTGAAAGAGAACGGGAAGCTCTATCTGCTGGCCATTGCCATCCTGGCGGATATTGTGTACTGGTACCGGCCTGCGGAGGTCAGGAGCCAGTCCACGGGCCAGATCCTGGGATGGAAAAAGAAGTTTTCCGGGGACATCCTGCGGCAGAGCTACCAATACTATGCGGATCTTTTCGGGGAATCCAAGAAAACCGTGAAAGCGGCAATCGACAGGCTGGAGGAACTGCGAGTGGTGAGACGGGAATTCAGGACAATTTTCCATGGGGAAGGGCTGGTATCAAATAATGTGATGTATCTGGCGCTGATGCCGGAACAATTATATAGGCTGACTTACCCGGAGACAGAACCGGACTATGGCAGGAGGGAAAAGCCATGCCCGGCGGGTACTGGGACCGGAATGGGAGGGGGACTCCCTGCGGTACCGGATGTTCCGGAGATAAGGATGGGAAGAAGTCCTGCCGCAGAAGCAGATACAGGAATATATGACATGGAGAAACATGTTTCTTTTACGGCGGATATGCTTGTGGAAGAAATCGGAGGGAGCCTCCCCCCGGAAACGGATACACCTATGGAAAGAATGGGAGGGAGCCTCCCTTCAGAAACGGATATACCTGTGGGGAGAGTGGGAGGGAGCCTCCCGCCGAAAACGGAGATACCTATGGAAGAAATGGTAGGGAGCCTCCCTCCCAAATGGGACCCCCCTATGGAAAAAATGGGAGGGAGGGGTATCCCAAAAGGGATACAGGTCCCTCCCGGCAGGGATACAGGTGGTGACGAAAATGTATACACCCTCTCTCCCAGACGGGAGGGAGTACCCTCCCAAAATGGAGGGACATATACAGAGAATACTTCAAAGATTTCTTGCGGAGATAGTATGCCATCTATCAATCCATCTATCCGGGGGACAGGAGACGGCCGCTCCATGGATGGGATGGAAGATGCGGACGCCTGCATGGATCTGATCAGGCAGAATATTGAATATGACCACCACATGAAATATGACAAGTATGACGAGAAAGTTCTGTATGAGGAGCTGTACGCTGTTATCTGTGAGGTGGTGTGTGTAAAGCGCAGGTCAGTCCGTGTAGGAGGGGAAGACTATCCGTATGAGCTGGTAAGGGCGAGATTTTTGACTCTGAATGAGTCACACCTTCAGTATGTGATGGAATGTATGCGCAACACGTCTACCAGGATAACAAATATTAAGTCATACATGGTTACGGCACTTTACAATGCGCCCATGACAATGAATCATTATTACCAGCAGGAAGTCAACCATGATATGCATGGCGGATGGCGGGAGGCAGGGATGGAGTGTTAGACGGCATGTTTAAGGAGCTGCTACAGGGACGCAACTTGTGGACATAATGTCCACAAGTTGATGGAGAAATAAGGGATAGATAGAAATGGGAGCGGCGGCAGCGAGGCGGCTGTTTTCCGGGGCTGATAACAGAGTGCATTATTTGCCGGTATACTTTGGGGGAAACAGGTGCCTGTGATGGTGCAACTTGTGGACATAATGTCCACAAGTTGGCGGAGAAATACGGAGCGGAAAAAAATGGGAGCAGCGATACCAGAAGCGGCTCTCATTTATTTATGCTGGAAATGTTTATGTCTGTATATTTTAGGAAAACAGGTGTATGCGAAAATGCAACTTGTGGACATTATGTCCACAAGTTGAAAAGCTGCAGCCAGATATAAAAAGCAGAGTATCACTGCGTTGCCCGAATCTTATGGGAAGGGATCTGCTTGGATTTGGAATTGGAAAACCTGTTATGGGAAAAAGTCCGGGAGGGATTGGAATGGCAAAAAAAAGCGAAACAATTACTGTTGATGAGCCATTGTATCATGATACATGGAAGCTGCTTAAGAAATACCGGGATGTGGTCTGGAGCCTGGAGTTATCCGTCCAGCAGGTGCGCAACCGGTTTGAGATTGAGTATGGAAACACCATTGAGGATTTTCTGGATTCTGTCTATCTGGCTGGCGCTGACATTGCGGGAAGCGACATAGAACACCATGCCCAGTGCATAGAACGAAGCCATAAGATGCTGAAACTTTTAGATAATGCCATTGATTTATTGCGGAATAAACATAAGAATGGTGAGAGCTATTACTGGCTGCTTTATTATACTTTTCTTTCTCCACAGCAGATGCGGAATGTGGATGAGATTATTGAAAAACTGCGTCCACATATCAGGGACATCAGTCTGCGGACTTATTATAGGAAAAGGCAGGAGTGCATCGGGGCGCTCAGCTCTATTCTGTGGGGGTATACATCTAAGGACAGTATGGATGTGCTGGAACAGTTTGTGCCAGGAAAATAATCAGGAACTGAACCACTACCGGCTAAAGCCGGTAGGTTCGGTGAGCTGCTGAAGCAGCCT
>CAJUNZ010000092.1 GCA_910587755.1 uncultured Acetatifactor sp.
AGTTCATTGCTGTTAAATTGTGCTGTACTACCATGATTATTCCTCCTTGAAAGAAAAATAGGATACCGCTTCCCTGCGGCTATTCATATCCGTTGCCTGACTGATTCGCACGTTCAGTCAGACAACGGATTGTGATGAGACCCCTTTCACCGTCGTGCGTACCGTTTGGGAATCTCCGGCAAGCCTGAAACAAAGTACATTCCCTGCTCAACTGTTAAGTATATCGGCGTAATTTGCATTAACTTTAGTTACTTCAGCATTTTTCTGTATTTTTATTTTTTCCATCAACGGATATGAAAGTCCCACAGCAGCCCGACCCGCTGCTTCCAAGCCGCCAGTAAGAGGCATGTATTATTTACCTAATTAAGCATGGAAGGCTTTTCCTACTCTCCGCCCCCTGCCTTAACAACATACATCCTTCCCCTGGAGCTACATCATAAAACCGCACCCACTGTAACAGCAGGTGCGGCATAAGATTTACTGTCAGATATAATCCTGACCTTCTGCCCCTTACTGAAGCAGGGACAGTACGCCGGAAGTAGCCTGATTGGACTGTGCAAGCATCGCCTGACCAGCCTGGGCCAGAATCTGGTTGTTGGAGTACTCCACCATCTGAGTAGCCATATCCGTATCCCTGATGGAAGCTTCCGCCGCAGTGGTATTCTCCACCACATTGTCCAGGTTGGCGATGGTGTGTTCCAGTCTGTTCTGGATGGCACCAAGGGAGGAACGCTGTGCGGACACTTTCTGAAGAGCCTCTGCCACCGTGTCAATGGAAGCCGTAGCAGCATCCCCGGAAACACCGCTCACATCCAGACCGTTCAGACCAAGTCCTCTGGCACTGAGCATGGACAAATTCATATAGAGCTTATTGTCAAGAGCGGAATCCGCACCCACATGCAGACTCAGATCTATGGGATCGTTCACATCCGCAAAGGTCTCCACACGAAGCTCCAGCTCACCCTTGTCATTCACATAGGATGTAACCGCCTTGATATCCTCACCGTACTCAGCCTTAATAGCCGACATCAGATCATTCATGCTGGAGAAAGCCTTGATGGAAGGAGTCGCATTACTGGAAGTTTCATTGATACCCTTCACCACCCCACTGACGCTCAGCTTGGAGACGCTGGCAGGCGCAGTGTCCAGCTTCATGGTGCTTTCTACCAGCACATAAGTGGTATTGCCGATAGGTCCCACTGTCTTGGAAGAAAACTGAGTGGTAGTCATTGCTTTCGCGCTCAATCCCTCTTGACCAGGATTGGGAGTCGGTACATTTACACTCACGCCAATAGTTCCTGTGGCCTTATTTAACTCTTTAAGTCCAGTGGCCGAAGCAAACTCACCTTGCAGCGCTGCATCCGCAACATCATAGGTCAGCTTACCCACGCTGCCGCCGCTGCTGCCCCTGAGCAAATATGTCTCATTAAACTTGGTGGTGGTGGCAACTCTGTCAATCTCCGTCACCAGCTGATCAACCTCATTCTGTACAGCCGATCTGTCGCTCTCGGAAAGTGTTCCGTTGGCTGCCTTTACCGTCAGCTCTGTAAGCCTCTGGATCATATCATGCACTTCGTTGAGTGCACCATCCGCTGTCTGCACCGCGCTGATACCATCCTGGGCATTTAAGGATGCCTGTGTAAGGCCCCTGATCTGCTTCCTCATCTTCTCGCTGATAGCCAACCCTGCCGCGTCGTCAGCCGCGCGATTGATCTTATAACCGGAAGACAGTTTCTCTGTGGCTTTCGCCTGAGAAGTGGTTGTCAGACCCAGCATTCTGTTTGAATTCATTGCCGTCAGATTATGTTTTACTACCATTCCCATATTCCTATTCCTCCTTGAATAACTGCCGCTTCCATTTGACGGTCAGCCGCATCTTGCTTTTCATTCTGTTGACCTGCCGTGAGTATATTTCTCACAGCCCTTTTGATATCAACACACTTAGACTATATATCGGACGCACCCGGCAATTAATTTAGCCTCACCGATATTTTTTTACTTTTAAGATCATAATCAAAAATTCCGTAGCCTAAGCTACGGAATCTTCCGCTCTATCCCTGCTACTTTTTGCTGTCCAGATAAATGGACACCGGCCCAGCCGATTTACTCATGGTTTTATAATAGTTCCTGGCCGCCTGGGTGGATCTCCGTCCCATGCAGACTCCCTCCCGGGCCTTTCGGAAATACTCCTCGATCAAAGCCTTATTGCGCGCCTCCTGAGCCTGGATGAGCACGCTGGTATCTGTGACCTCCCCGATCAGCTGCTGCAGTACCTTGATCTGACCTGCATACCGCTGCCTGTTGTCCTGCAGTTCCTCCGCCACCTTGGCATAGAGCTGCTCAAATCCCACATCCAGCGCAGCAAGCCTGTCAACCAGACTGCCCTTCTCCTCCACATACTCGTCGAATTTGTCCAGGTCGGCGTTCCCTGATTTGAAGAGCTCCTCCTGGCGAAGGTTATACTCCTGGATCTCTGCCATAACCTGCTGCTTCTGCCGCAGGCTCTCCTCCAAAAGGGTCAGATAGTTCTCTGTCATGCACCCTGCTCCTTGCTTCTCTTCATGACTTCCTTCCAGGTATCCCTCATACTGCGCAGATGTGTGTTGACCTCCTCCAATATCTCCTTATCCTTCTTGATATTGGCCTCAATCAGCCGCTGGCTTAAATAGGAATAGACACGCTCAAAATCTTCTGCCACAGGGTACTTCATATCCAGTGTCTGACGGAAGTAGTCAATAATATGCTCTGTCTTTTGAATGTTGGTATGCGCCTTCTCCACGTCCTTATGTTCCACCGCCGCAATGGCAATATTGCAGAATTTGATCGCTCCTTCATAGAGCATCAGCGTCAGCTCTGCGGGGGACGCTGTCAGAATCTTACTGTTGTTATACTGGCCATACGCTCTGGAAAATGCCATAACTGCATCCTGCCTTTCTCACATGGGATCATCAGGCACTGTCCATCCCGGAGTGTACACCGGAAAGCCTCTTCCCAAGACTTCCCGGTGCTGTGAACCTGTAGAATAAAGAAAATATATTTTAACCGTTCACTGCCAAAAATGGAATCAGCCGCCCAACAATGACGTCACCGCGCTGGCATTTTTCTGCATCTTGGCTAACGCGGTTTCCATAGCTGCAAATTTAGCATACCACTTATCCTCGTAATCTGCAAGCTTATTTTCCAAATCCTTTATTTTGACAGTATACTCATCATACTCCTTCTGCATTTTCTTGTCGTCGTAAGCATGATACATAGAGCTGTAATCGGTGGTTCCCATAAGCTCCGTCATTCTGCTATAAAGATTCTTGGCCAGACCGGTAAAGAAACCCACCACCATATCCGGATCATTGGCAATCATGGTTTTGAGCTTATCGGGATTGCCGGCTGTCTCTGTGTCATCGCTGTCGCCGTCGATATGATAAGCATTCTTCTCATTCTCCGCTGCATTAAAATACCCCAGAGTATTAATGCCAAAATTGGACAGATACATTTTCTTATAGACCGGATCACCGTTGTCAGCAGTTCCTATCTGAACATTCACGCCTTCCATCATGATCCGCTTCATTTCACTGGAAATTAAGCTCAGGGAACTGTCTTTGCGCAGAATGGAGTCCTTGATCTTGTTCTCCCACTCCTCAATGGCACTGTCGGACATGGCATCCTTCTCTTCATCCGTCAGGGGCTCATATCCTTTGGCAGAATCCGCATTATAGAGCTTATCCATCTGGTTGATAAGGGCGTTATACTCCTTCAGGAATCCCTTCACCATGTCGTAGACACCCTCGGTGTCATCCTGCGTGGTGATGGTGACTTCCTCATTGTCCGCTGTGGTAGCGTTTACTGTCAGGGTAAGGCCGTTTACGTTGAAGCTGTTCGAAGAGGATGTATACTCCACACCATTTAGATAAATCTTGGCATCTGTTGCCTCTGTCTTCTTCCCTGCATTCGTAGCAAAATTACCCGTAGAGTTAAAGCCTTCCACATTCTTTAAAATCTCATTGATATCCGTGCTCTCATCAAAGGTGAATGTGTCTTTAAATTTAAAATTGGCCTTCATTTCATCTGCCAACGCTTTTTTATCGGCTGCGGTTATGGAACCATTATTCCATTTTGCGGCATAATAGTCCTTCATCGTTTCTTCATTATTCAACCCCAGGGAATTCAGCAGTTTGACCCCCTGCTCATCCCCTACTGAAAGCTTGAAATCATTTTCCGTCCCCGATCCCTTGGAAGTCACGAATATTCTTCCACTGGCCTCGTCAAAGTTTGCATTCAGTCCCGCAGACCGCAAGCCGCTCACAAAGCTGCTGACCGTGGTATTCTCATCCACAATAATGGGAGTAACACCATCGCTTCCGTCTCCCAGAGTAAGATTTATGGTGCCTTTTCCTGTAAATCCCAGCTCACTCATCTTTGTGTCGCCAGTCACCTGTGCTTTCGGATCCGTATTGCCCTGCAACTCCAGTTTTCCTCCGGTAAGGTATCCGGACTTTGCCAGTTCCTTCACCTTCAGGCTCTGAACACCATTCATGGCGCCGTCGCCGGTGATAACAGACACAATATTACTATTTGACACCTTTGTGGTCTTTTTAGTAAAGCTTCCCTCAAAACGCAGATTACCCAAGGCATTATGGTACAGTTTCAGAATCTGGTTATTCAAAGTCTTCCAGGCGTCCTGCTTATACTTTAAAGACTTCTGTGCCTTTACCGCCTTTGTTACCTTCGCTTTCTTGGCTTCCACCAGCTGGGATATGATGCTTTCTGTATCCATGCCGGACATTAAGCCGCTCAATCTCATTGCCATTTTTCATCATCCTTTCTGACTTACTTCATGCAGGCTTAAGATTCATAGTGCTCTGTGCTCCTGCCGACAGATACCCCTGGCGGAATATCCCCCTGTCAAAAGCCCCTCACTATCTCCTCTCGTCAATCAGGATCCCCGCCAGTTCCCATACTCTGGCAATCATATCCAGGGTCTTCTCCGGGGGAAGTTCCTTGATGACTTCCTTGGTGTTCTTATCCACCAGTTTTATCGTCACACGGTTCGTATCCTCATGAATACCAAACACCGCTTCCGAATTGGCCATGTTCTTGTTCAGCGCCTCAACAGCCTTCCGAATCTTCTCATGGGAAGGCTGTTGATCCTTACCCTGTTCGTTGCTGTCCGCCTGGCCCTTTTCCTGTGAATTTTCCACCACGCTTGTCGTCTTGTCTACGTACTCTACAGCGTGCACACTGCCACTGCTGCCAGTTTCCGGCTTCTCCGCCTGAGCGGAAGAAGTCTGCGGCTTCTGCACCATACTTCCTGTTCCCTGTACCTGTAAGGTCATCACACTTGAAATTGGTTCAATTGCCACTTTTGCCACCTCCTTGTAATTGTCATCAAAAGCATCCTGCTTATTGATTTTCTGCATCTCATGCATCTAACTTCTTTATCGGAAACTTTCTGGTAAAAATTAACCTGGATGCAGAAATTAACCCAGTAAAGTCCTTAGAGCCTCCATACCGTCAGCATTTACAGATTCCCTGTTAGCCTCCTGGATCTGGCAGTAAACTTCCTTGCGGTAAATGGGCACCTCCCTGGGCGCGGTGATACCCACTTTCACCTGATCCCCCTTTACCTCCAGTATGGTGACTTCCACATTGTTGCCGATGATGATGGCCTCATTCTTTTTCCTTGACAATGCCAGCAACCTACTCACCCGCCTTTCCTGCCTGCAGAATATCATAGATGGGGAACTTGACCGGATACCCGTTGTTGTCCACAATCACCTGGCAGGCCTTGTGTTTCTCCACATTGATCACAATGGGCCCCTGCAGGTTCACACTCATCTTCTGAATATCCCCGGGAATGGACACCGTCACCAGCACCAGCAGGTCATCCGGGCTGATCTCTCCCAGCTCCGCAAGCAGCTGGTCTTCCACCTCCGGATTATAGTCCGGTTTCACAATCAGGGGGTTCATCACAGGCATGGCAAAGGCAGGTTCATCCAGGGACTGCAGAAAACGGATGCCCACGTCGGTACCCTTCTCCTCGTCATGGAGCAGGGCAAAGCGTTTCATCTCCGGGAAACCGATAATACCGTTCTCAAAGGTGACAATCTTCTCATCCGCAATTTCTATTTCCCCGAAAATCTTTGTGTTAATCTTCATAATCGGCACAAATCCTTTCCTTATATAAAGTTCAACAGTGTGGTTTTCATCACCTTGCCCGCAGCCATCAAGGCCGCGTCATAGGTCAGCTCTGCGCTGCTGAGCTGGATCGCCACTTCCGTAATGTCAATGTCCTCATTCTCGCTCTTAAGTGTCTCAAAGGTGGTCTTCTGGTTCTGCATACGGTTCTTGATCAGTTCCAGCTTGCTGCTGCGGCTGCCGCAGTTGGTGATGCACAGATTGGCGTCATCCAGGTGTTTCTGAAATGCCGTAATGGAGCTCTCAAACAGTTTCTGTTCCTTGTCCTTGGCCAGGGTCAGAGCCTTCTCCACAGCTTCCTGCTGTTTCTTCAGAATCTGCAGGTTCTGCTCCCGGTTAGGATCGTCACTGGGAATTTTTTCCTCAAGCTCTTTCAGGTTGGCCTGAACCCCCTCCAGGTCAAGCACATTCTGAATCGCGCTCAGCAGGTCATCCACCTCTCTGCCAACACCGTGCTTAAAGCACTCGTCCGCTGTAGAATTCACCCTTATGGTCTGATTAAATCCCACATCATATTCAATCGTCTGGCGCTCGGCGTTGGGCTCCAGGTACTCTTTATTGTACTCCACTTTCTCCCCGTCCACTGTGGCCTCGCAGGCAAAATAGTGCTCCGGACGCAGATCCCCTTTCTGCCAGCTTCCCTTGTCATAGGTTATCTGAATCTCCGACTCATCCAGATTGGGAGTGCCTTCCAGATCCTTTGTGGATACCAGCGTCTCATAGCGGTCCTTGCCCAGAAGAATCTCTCCTGTCTCCGGCACATATACAATGGCACTGGGACTCTTGGCCACGAAGGCATATGGATCCTCATAGGAGTGCATGGTGATAATTCTGGCCGGGTCTGCCGCGCCTGCAGTAGTGTCAGGCCAGGTCTTATCCAAATGTCCCGCAGGATTAGCAGTCGGATCCGTAAATTTAATTTCCGGTGTCTTCACCTGAGTGGGATACGCCGCCTCATTAGTGCTCCAATCCGTAGTCCAGCTGTTCAGATCCGCTGCAATATCCGGATAGTCATTGGGATCGGCATTCGTTATTGCATTGGTAATGGCCGTGTTAATCTCCGTCAAATCCGTCTGACTCAAGTTATTGAAATCATAGTCGCTGAGGCTTTTGGGCGGCGTTAAAGTGCCAAGTTCCGCATTCACCGGATCCGCATACTTGTCTATTTTTCCCAGAAGGTCATTGAGGTTTGTTACATAGGTCTTCAGCGCCGGGTCATCTCCGTAATCAGAACAGTCGTTATACGCCAGCCTGATACGATATACTTCCACAGAGCTGATATCCTGATCGGTTATCTTACTCATGTCAGCGTCATTATAATTGCCGGAATTCAGATCCAGAAGGTTTCCCGTATTTACCTTCACTATGGAATCAATGGCGCTGCTGTCCAGCTGCTCGGTGAGAGTGTAATCCACCTTCTGGGTCTCCATGAAGCTCAGCGGAGTATTGGTGCGGTAGCCTGTAAACACATACCTTCCCGCATAGTCCGCATCCCCGGTGGAATATACCTCCTCCCCCAGAGCCTTCAGCTGCTCCAGAATAATCTGGCGGTTAGCCGTCGTCAGCGGGCTGTTGGAACCTGTCTCACACTGTCCGATCATGTTGGTGATAATCTGTGAAAGGTTCTTGATGGCGCTCTCCGTCACGCTCAGCCAGCTCTCCGCATCGGGAATGTTCTTGCTGTAATACTGTGTGATCTCTGTGACATTGCTGCGCAGGCGCAGGGCCCGGATGGCAATGACAGGATCATCCGAGGGCCTGTTGATTTTCTTCTGGCTGGACATCTGGGTACTCAGTTTGTCCTGGTAAATCTTGTTGGTATTGATATTTGACAGATTATTATTCTGCATAATCTTATTTGTTATTCTCATATGAAGTTCCCTTTCTATCCGGCCGGCCCTTTTACACGCCGGTCTGCAGGATCAGCCTGTCATAAATTTCAGTCAGAGTCTGTACCATCTTGGAAGCCAGATTGTATCCGTTCTGATACCTTACCAGGTTTACCGCTTCCTCGTCCTCGTCCACGCCGGAGATGGAAAGCCTCTGGGTGTCAATAGAACCTGCAACATCGCGGAAACTCTGATAGAAGGTATTCGCCCGCTTCATGTTCAGTGCCACATCCGCCAGTATGCCCTGCAGGAACTCTGAGGCGGAACTGCCCCTAAAGCTCATCTTATCCTTGTCTGTGGCAAGCTTCTGCAAATCTTTCAGCAGATCGTTCTGCTCCACACCGTCGCCCTGTTTTTTCTTGGTGGCAAGACGGCTGGGATCATTCTCCAAAGTGTTGGAGATGTCAAAATTCTGGGCCTTCATCACATAATAGCTGTCCTGGGTCACATTCTTGCCCACCTGGACTTTTATCACCGTGTCCTGTCTGGCCTGCTTCTCTGCGTCCGCTTCCGTCATGCCTGGATTCTGGGCCATAAGTTCCTTTTTCCGGGCTTCCACCTTCTCAGCCAGTTTGTCATATCTGGTGGCATCCGGGAAAAGATACTGTCCATTCTGGGAAGCCGCATCTTCTGTGACTTTGTTGGCCGTAAAGAGCTCTATACCGGGAATATCGCCTGCATAACCGCTCACCAGAATATCGTTAAACTTCTGGGAGAAAGTTCTGATCCACTCATTCATCTGGGACATATAGTAAGGCACACCCTGATAGTTCAAGGCGGTTCCCACTGTGGCAGTCTTGCCCACCCTGTCGTTGGTCACATGGGAGGTATTCAGCTCGCTGTCCGAAAGGATGAATTTATAGCTCACCACTTCGTTGCCGTTTTCGTCGTAACGGATACTGTACTCCCAGGAATCATAGTAATAGTCTTTATTGCCCAGACTGATAACACCGCCCTGGTCAGAAAGATTGCACTTGTTCAAGTCTTTCAGGTAGTGTTTATCCACTTCAATCGTAACTGTATCATGAGTTGTGGTCTGTGTTGTTCCGTCCGGTTTTGTAGTGGTTATGGTCTCTGTTCCAATATCCTGGATGACTCCGCTGAAGTTCTCACCATTGTTGCCGTCCCGCATCTCCACCAGACCTCTGAGAGCGCCCCCCAGCGCGCCGCTGTAAAGGTTCAGCTTGGATCCGTCCGCCCAGTACACATCATACAGGCCGTCAATATCCGTCTGGTGAACTTTCTCATGGGAACTCCTGGCCACACATTCCAGGCTGTTGTAGTTGTTGCCGTCAATCAGCACCTGTCCGCCTGCTATGCGCACAATGAATCTGCTGCCGCCGGTTTCCCTGTCAGGGTTATTTGCGTCCGCAATTTTTGTCTCTGTCACGTCCACATCCACGATCTGGGAAAGCTGATCCATCAGAAGTGTCCTTCTGTCCCGAAGCTCGTTGGCATTGACTCCTGTGAGCTCTATGGTGTTGATCTGCTTGTTCAGTGTGGCGATCTCTCCGGCCAGGGAGTTGATCTCATCAATCTTTACCTTGATCTCCAGATTTGTATCCTTCTGCAGCTTTTCCAGGTTCCCGGCCACGCCGTTAAAATACTCTGCCAGAGAGCCCGCATATCCCACAAACTGCTCTTTGGTGGGCACGCTGTTGGGATTTTTCAGCAGCTCTTCCATACCTGTGACAATCATCTGGTCAAAAACTGTCTTAAAGCCTGCGTTTTTGCCGTTGTCGTCAAAATAGGACTCGATCTGCTGCATATAATACTGTTTCTGGCCGTATTCGCCCACTTTCGCATTGTTATTCCAGTATCTATAATCGTAAAATTCATCCCGAATCCGTTCAATGGCCAGTGTCTCCACACCTGCACCTGCACAGCCGTATGTCTGGAATACCCGCAGAGCATTGGACGCCTGCTGCGTCACCTGCTGTCTGCTGAATCCTTCTGTCTGTACATTGGCAATGTTGTTGGATGTGGTGTTCAATGCCGCATTGCTGGCCAGCAGCCCCGTATATGCAATGGTTAATCCAAAAAATTGTGATGGCATTTTCTTTCTCCTATTTCAAGTTCCGTCTCTACGTTCCAGCGCCCTGGCAGGGAATAAACTCCTGTCCGCCTAGGACTTGCGGCCAGTAGTTTATTCCGGGCGCTTTCTCTTTGAGACTGTTTGGCTAGTTCTCTTTTTTCCAGTCCCGCCTTTTATTTCAAGTTCCGTCTCTGCGTTCCAGCGCCCTTATATGATATCTTATGCGCCCAGGGTGCTGAGGATATGTTCCAGCATCTCGTCGATCACATTGATATAGCGGCTGGAGGCGTTGTAGGCATTCTGGAACTTAATCATGTTGGACAATTCCTCATCGGAGGACACTCCCACCACCTGCTCCCTTGCGCTGGTGATGCCCTCTACAGTGTTCTCCTGATTTGTAAATATATGCCTGAACTGATAGCCTGAGTTTGCAACCTGAGACACCAGATCACTATAATAGTCTACAAAGGAACTGGTCTTCTTCACATTGGGATTCAGGGTATAAATCTCCTCCGTGAAAGCTTCTTTCAGAGCATTGGCAGTGGCTTTGTCCTCGGAGCCGTCCGCCAGGCGGAACCCTAACATGGAAGGTTTCTGCATCAGCTCCGGATCCACCTGCAGATTCTTAATAGAGTACAGGCTTCCGTCCTCCCGGGCCTCCGTGTCGCTGCCGGGTTTTTCTTCATTGTACACCCAGCACTCTTCCCCTGCTTTGATAACAACATTGCCCTGTGCATCCACCACATCTGCCGCCAGCTTCACCTTCCGGTATCCGTCCGTGGCAGACTTTGCAAACATCTGAATGGGGCTGCCGTCATCCTTGCGCATATAGTTCCCATCCGCCGTACAGTACTTGACATTCTGCAGTGTTATCGTTCCACCGTTCCCGTCATCTACCGTCAGGTTCCCGGTGGTAACACCCGCAGCCTCCGCCAGGACTGAATTCACCTTGGTGGCCACAACGTGAATCAGCTGGTCAAACTCCGCCTGGATATTCATAAGTATGGACTGGGATACACTGTCATAATCCTTTTCGATATCCGTATAATCTGCCCTGTGGTCCCCCCGGGCCAGAAGCATGGCTTTCAGCCCGCCTATATCTGTATTCAGATCTGAGGAGATCTCCCTGGTCAGGTCGAACACCTCTGCACCGTCGATATTATATTCTCTGCTGCCGTCATCCATGGTCTTATACGTGGCATTCTGATACCAGAATGGTGTGTAAAACCCTGTGGCTTTGTCCTCGTAAATGCCGATCTCATAGGAGACCTCACCTTTTACGAAATCCATCCCCTCAATCTGTACCCAGACGGCGCCGCTTGCAGATCGGAAGAGCACACGTCTGAA
>CAJUNZ010000093.1 GCA_910587755.1 uncultured Acetatifactor sp.
TTGAAGATATAAGGTTTGTAATAAAAAACATAGAGGTAGATTTGACACTACCAATTTTTTGGAGGAGGAAAACATTATGAAAAAACCCATTGCATTACTGCTGGCCCTGGCCATGACAGTATCACTGGCTGCCTGCGGCAGCACACCCGAGGAGAGCGGCACAAGTTCCGACTCAAACGCCACCAGCCAGGAATCCGGCAGCGAGAACCAGGAATCCGACGCTTCCACACCGGATTCAGACAGCGGTGACGCTGACAATCAGGACGGCTTTACCACCGCCGTGGAAGGAAAACTCACCATGGCCACCAATGCGGCCTTCCCTCCCTACGAGTACATGGAGGGCAGCAATATCGTAGGCATTGACGCCGAGATCGCAGCTGCCATCGCCGGCAAACTGGGACTGGAACTGCAGATTGACGACATGGAATTTGACTCCATTACCGAAGCCATCAAAAGCGGCAAAGCCGATGTGGGACTGGCCGGCATGACCGTCACTCCCGACCGCCAGGAGGAAGTAAACTTCACCGTGAGCTACGCCACGGGCGTGCAGGTGGTCATTGTCACCGAAGACAGCGCTATCACCAGTGTGGACGACCTCTTCGCTGAGGGTGCCAGCCATGTGATCGGTGTACAGCGCAATACCACCGGGGACATTTACACCACTGACGACATTGAAAAAAAGGGCCTGGGATCCATTGACCGCTACAGCAAAGGCGCCGACGCAGTGCAGGCTCTGAAGACCGGAAAAGTGGACTGTGTGGTTATCGACAATGAGCCCGCAAAATCCTTTGTGGCCGAGGTGGAAGGCCTGAAAATCCTTGAGACAGAATACATAACAGAGGATTACGCCGCAGCCATGAGCAAGGACAACACCGCACTGTACGAGGCTGTCAACACCGCACTGGAGGAACTTCTTGCAGACGGTACCATTCAGTCCATTATCGACAAATATATCGCAGCTGAATAAGCCCCGCACTTCCGGGCAGCGCTGACCGAGTGAAAAAACAGGGATCCAGGCAGCTGGGTCCCTGATTCATGACAATAGGAGAATCGTGTATGAGACCATCTGCCTCCCAAAGCTGGCCCCTGGTGGCGCCTGACTGGCTCCAGAACGGCCCCGGCTGGCTGAACGACATCGGATATGACTTTTACAAAAGCTTTATTTTCGACGACAGATACCAGATGTATATTAAGGGCCTGGGCAATACCCTGCTTCTGACCCTGCTGGCCCTGCTGATCGGCGTGGCCCTGGGAGTGGTGGTCTCCCTGATCCGCGTCTCCTGGGACAAGAACCACAGCGAAATGCACGGGGCAGGCAAAATCGCCCTGGGCTTTCTGAATGCCGTTTCAAAAGTTTACCTGACAATCATCCGGGGCACCCCCATGGTAGTGCAGCTGATGATCATGTACTTTGTGGTGTTTGCCTCCAGCCGGAACAAGGTCCTGGTGGGAGCTCTGTCCTTTGGCATCAACTCCGGAGCCTATGTGGCGGAGATCATCCGGGGCGGCATCATGTCCATAGACCAGGGCCAGATGGAGGCAGGCCGCAGCCTGGGCTTTGGCTATGTGGCCACCATGTGCCACATCATACTTCCCCAGGCCTTCAAAACTGTGCTGCCCACCCTTGCCAACGAGTTTATCGTTCTGCTGAAAGAGACTGCGGTGGCAGGCTACGTGGGCCTCACCGACATAACCTACGCGGGCAACATCATAGGTGGCAACTGCTATGACTATCTGTTCCCGTTGCTGATGTCTGCCCTGATCTACCTGGTGCTGGTAATGTTCTTCACCTTCCTGGTGGGCAGGCTGGAAAGGAGGCTGAGAAGCAGTGAGCGCTGATTATATCATCCAGGCAGAAAACCTGCAGAAACATTTTGACGGGGGCGGAATCAAAGCCCTGGACGGCGTAACCGCCTCCATTCACAGGGGAGAAGTAGTAGTGGTTATCGGTCCCTCCGGCTCCGGCAAATCCACCTTCCTTCGGTGCCTGAACCTGCTGGAAGTCCCCACAGGGGGCCGGGTGCTCTTTGAAGGCGCGGACATCACCTCCAAAAGCGCCAACATCAATCTCCATCGGCAGAAGATGGGAATGGTGTTTCAGCACTTTAACCTCTTTCCCCACATGACCATCCTGAAAAACATGACCCTGGCCCCCAGAAAACTCCTGAAAAAATCTCAGCAGGAAGCGGACAAAAAGGCCCTGGAGCTTCTGGGCCGGGTAAACCTGGCAGACCGGGCCGGCGCCTATCCCAGCCAGCTCTCCGGCGGCCAGAAACAGCGTATCGCCATTGTGCGGGCCCTGTGCATGGACCCGGAAGTCATGCTCTTCGACGAGCCCACCTCTGCCCTGGATCCGGAAATGGTGGGGGAAGTTCTGGAAGTCATGAAGGAGCTGGCAAAAGAAGGAATGACCATGGTAGTGGTCACTCATGAGATGGGATTTGCCAGAGAAGTGGCTGACCGTGTTATCTTTATGGAAGAGGGAAAAATCGTGGAAGAAGGCACCCCCGAGGAGATTTTCTCCGCGCCGAAACAGCCCCGCACCAGGGACTTTCTGGCCAAGGTGCTGTAATTATACTGCACACCAGTTAAATATGCAGTACAACTCGACTGCAGACCGCCAGCCAGGTGCTTTCACGAGTACACCACTGTAAATCCTGGCGATCTGCAGTATAAGACATATTTGAGATACAAAAGGGAGATGCCAGGCACCTCCCTTTTTTTCATGCAGTCTTCGCTTTATTTCTTCTTCAGCACCAGATGCTGAGGCAGACCATTTACCATGAACGGCTGATAATCTCCATGGATCAGGGGCTCAATGTAGTTGATGAATTCATCCGTCACATAGTTGCCTTCCCTGTTCAGCCAGGAACGGGGAACAAGCTTCTCATGGTTGGCAATGCGATGTACATCATAGATGCCCACAGTGCTCTGGTAAGGATCGTCAGAAACACGGTCGATAACCACCATCTTGCCGGAATCGCCCTCATGAGCCGCCTTCACTGCTGCGCCGCCCACTGCGAACGCCTCGTCGATATCCACGCGGGATGCCATATGGGACGCGCTCCTCTGAAGGGTGGAGAACTCCACGCTGCGGGTCTTGCAGCCGATCTCTGCGCCCAGGAAGCCTGCCAGATATGCTGCAGTTCCCTGAAGCTGCTTATGGCCGAATGCATCCACATAGTCTCCGCCGCCGGACAGTTCACAGACGTACCTGCCGTCCTCCAGCTTAATACCCTCGGACACCGCAATAACCACCGTTTTCTTTTTCTTCAGCAGCTCCCTGGTGTGTTTCAGGAACTTGTCAATGTCAAAAGGAATCTCGGGCAGATAGATTGCGTCGGGTCCGTCGCACTCATCCGTCTTAGCCAGGGCTGTTGCGCCTGTAAGCCATCCTGCATTCCGCCCCATGACCTCGATGACTGTGATGATCTCCTTGTTGTAGGTCAGTCCCAGAGCGTCGCGGATGATCTCCTTGGTGGAAGTTGCAATGTACTTGGCAGCGCTGCCGAAGCCGGGCGTATGATCCGTAAGAGCCAGGTCGTTGTCTATGGTCTTGGGCACGCCCAGGAACTTCTGATGATGTCCCTTGATAATTGCATAGTCTGACAGCTTCTTGATGGTGTCCATGGAATCGTTGCCGCCGATGTAGATAAATGCTTCGATATCCAGTTTCTCCATAATCTGGAACAGCTTCTCATAGATCTCCGGATTCTCGTGGATATCCGGCAGCTTATACCGGCAGGAGCCCAGGAATGCGGACGGTGTACGCTTGAGCAGCTCGATGTCAATGTCGGAATGAATCTGGGTGGACAGATCCACATACATCTCATCCAGGAAACCCTGAACGCCGTGAAGCATTCCATACACCTTGTGGAATCCCCTCTCCTTGGCCGTCTTGTAGACGCCTGCCAGGCTGGAATTAATCACGGCGGTGGGGCCTCCCGACTGCCCTACAACAATATTACGTTTCTTTGCCATTTTAACAGTCCTCCAATAAAATAATTTGTGCAGACATACATTCTTTCCATCTGTAAAATCATAGCAGAATGAGAGCAAAATTACAACTAAAAAATCGCATATTTCCACTGTTTTTCTGAAATTCCTGCCAGTTTTCTCCGCTGAAGCCCTTTTCCGGGCGCCTGGAAAGATTTTTTATGTCATAATACTGTAACTCATCCATTCATAGAGCAGTTTCGTGCCCTCTGTGATCTCCGGCGGCAGCAGCGCACGAGCCACCAGTTTCAGCTCATCCTCCTCCTGATCCGTGCGTCTCAGACGGGCATAATCGCCGTCGATCTCTGCCACAATATATTCAAATCTGTTCATACCTTCTCTCCTGTTTTCTGCCTCTCTCCGATTCCTTCCATGCTTCCTCTCGTTCAAAAAGCATGGAGCCTGTGAGGCAAGAAAGGCGAAGGAGTCTGCCCCTTCGCCTTTCCATCTGATCCCTGAGCCGTAGCTTAAGAGAATAAATCCACTTCTCAAGTCATGCGCAGATGTGAAATTACATCATTCCGCCCATTCCGCCTGCACCTGCGGGCATTGCGGGAGTTTCCTCCTTAATGTTGGCCACAACGCTCTCGGTGGTCAACAGTGTGCTTGCCACGCTGGTAGCGTTCTGCAGCGCGCTCCTGGTAACTTTGACAGGATCAAGGATACCTGCGTTCACCATGTCAACATACTCCTCTTTCAGCACGTCAAAGCCCACGCCTGCTGCGGACTCTCTCACCTTGTTGATGATAACGCTGCCCTCCAGGCCTGCGTTTGCCGCAATGTGATACAGAGGTGCTTCCAGAGCCTTCAGCACGATATTGGCACCAGTCTTCTCGTCGCCTTCCAGCGTCTCCGCCAGCTTGACAACCTCTTTTGCAGCATGGACATATGCGGAGCCGCCGCCGCAGATAATGCCCTCTTCCACTGCTGCCCTGGTAGCTGCCAGAGCATCCTCCATGCGGAGTTTGGCTTCCTTCATCTCTGTCTCTGTAGCAGCGCCCACGCGGATAACTGCCACGCCGCCTGCCAGCTTCGCAAGCCTCTCCTGAAGCTTCTCCCTGTCGAAGTCGGATGTGGTCTCCTCGATCTGCTTCTTGATCTGTCCGATCCTGGCCTGAATCTCATCCTTCTGGCCCTCGCCGTCCACGATCACAGTGTTCTCCTTCTGCACCTTCACGGACTTTGCATGGCCCAGCATATCCATGGTGGTGTCCTTCAGCTCATAGCCCAGGTCGGAACTGATCACAGTGCCGCCTGTGAGGATGGCGATATCCTGCAGCATATCCTTCCTTCTGTCGCCGTAGCCGGGAGCCTTCACAGCCACTACATTGAAGGTGCCGCGGAGCTTGTTGACGATCAGAGTGGTCAGAGCCTCCCCTTCCACATCCTCAGCAATGATCAACAGCTTCGCGCCGGACTGAACGATCTGCTCCAGAAGGGGCAGGATCTCCTGAATGTTGGAGATTTTCTTGTCTGTGATGAGGATGCAGGGATTCTCCAGAGTCGCCTCCATCTTGTCCATGTCGGTGGCCATATATGCAGAGATATAGCCCCTGTCAAACTGCATTCCTTCCACCAGATCAAGCTCTGTCTGCATGGTCTTGGACTCTTCAATGGTGATAACGCCGTCCCCGCTGACCTTCTCCATGGCATCTGCCACCAGCTGGCCCACTTCCTCATCCCCTGCGGAGATAGCGGCAACCCTGGCAATATGCTCTTTGCCGTTGACCTTCTGGCTCATCTTGGAGATGGCATCCACGGCACTCTCCGTAGCCTTCTTCATACCCCTTCTGAGAATGATGGGGTTTGCGCCCGCTGCCAGGTTCTTAATACCCGCATTTACCATCGCCTGAGCCAGAACTGTAGCTGTGGTGGTACCGTCGCCTGCCACATCGTTGGTCTTGGTGGCAACTTCCTTTACCAGCTGTGCTCCCATGTTCTCAAAGGCATCTGCAAGCTCGATCTCCTTTGCAATGGTAACACCGTCATTTGTGATCAGGGGAGCGCCGAAAGACTTATCCAGCACAACATTCCTTCCCTTGGGTCCCAGAGTCACCCTTACGGTGTCTGACAGCTGATTGACACCGGACTCTAATGCTGCACGGGCTTCTGCTCCGTATTTAATCTCTTTTGCCATGATAATCATGCCTCCATTTTCCTATTATGAAATCTTTGCTGACTTTTTACGAAATTTTTCTCTCATCCTGTGGTTCTTCCATCCCTGCTCCACAAGCCTGCCACAATTCACCGGCACACGCTCTCATTGGCATATCCCGCCCTGATTCAGCTTCCTGCCTTGTTACAGAGAACACGCTCCCTTCTGCCGCCGCAGCCTTCCTTTACAGGCCCTATTGCATTACCGGCCTGCCAGGGAAATACCGCCCGCAGGGTTTCAGCTGTTGATGACAGCCAGGATATCGTTCTGTTTTACAATAATGAACTCTTCCTCGTCAAGCTTAACTTCTGTTCCTGCATACTTGGAGTAGATCACATTATCTCCCACTTTGACTTCCATCTTTACTTCCTTGCCGTCCACCATGCCGCCGGGGCCCACAGCAACCACTTCAGCCTGCTGAGGCTTCTCCTTGCTCTGTCCAGGAAGGACGATGCCGGATTTTGTAGTCTCTTCTGCAACTAACTGCTTCAATACAACCCTGTCACCTAACGGTACTAATTTCATGATAATTCCTCCTGTCATATACTGTTATTTCTTGTTAGCACTCATTTAATTCGAGTGCTAATCATCAAAACATATAATAATTTCATCCCTTTGTCTTTGCAAACACATCCTCAGAAAAGCAAAGTTCAATATCCATCTTATTCTCATTTTATCTCTTTTTTTCTCTCTTTATCTCACTTCCTCTATATGGAACTGATTTTATATTTATTTTAGAAATAAGTTCCAAAACATTTTCACAGAACTAATGCCTATCCTGGGGTAAACTTTATTCCAGGGACTGCCGATATAGATAACATAAGAGAACCAACGGCACTGGCACTGTTGAAATACACATCCAAGGAGGGATTGTCGCAGCAAAAGGAATTCAGAGCGGTTTCAAAGTGTATCCGGTTCAAATGGTTACTAAAATGCCAAAGCTGAAGCGTGAAAATGACCGGCCCAGACAGGAGCAACCCGGGTCGGGGAGACTTTCCTCCTTCAGCGTCCTTCTGGAACACGCGGAAAAGGATAATGTCCCTGAAGACGGCTGCCTGGTGACTTACAACGCCAAAAGCCAGCTCCAGACCCATTATTACCGCCAGTCCAGGGAGTATACCTACTGAACCAACAGAAAAGGGCTATGCTGCAACAGCATAGCCCTTTTCTGTTGGTTATCTCTCAATATAAACCATGGGTACATGCCCATTCTCCTCCCATTCCTGCTCTCTGTCCCGCTCTCATACCCATATAACACACTGTTTCTTCAGATTACTCAGCCTACCATATTAAATCATTGCCTCGCCTGATCTTTTTCGCCGGCCCTGACTTCTGTCAATTTTTCAAGACCGCCCCAGCATCACATCCATCAGCATCATCACTGCAAATCCCATTATGATCCCCATTGTGGCGGAATAGGGCTTTGTCTTCTGATTCCTCTGACATTCCGGAATCAGCTCATGGACAGCCACCAGAATCATGGCTCCTGCCGCAAAAGAGAGCGCAAAAGGCAGCAGGGCCTCCACGTAGACCACCAAAAGAGCTCCTACCACCCCCGCCAAAGGCTCCACCATGCCGGAAGCCTGCCCTGCCAGAAAGCTCTTCATGGCAGAACACCCCTCTCTGCGCAGAGGAATGGAAACAGCAGCTCCCTCCGGAAAATTCTGCAGCCCGATTCCCACCGCCACAGTCACCGCTCCCATGAGCTCCTCCATGCTCCAATGGGGTTCCAGGATCCCGAATGCCACCCCCACTGCCAGTCCCTCCGGTATGTTGTGAAGGGTTATGGACAGCACAAGCATGACAATCCTGCCAATTCTCTGATCCGGCCCTCCCCTGCCTCCTTCTGCCCGCCCCCGGGACCAGGATACAATCCGGTCGGACACCCACATAAACAGGGCTCCACACATAAACCCTGCCGTAGCCACCACTCCGGCGGGCATGCGGCATACCTGTCCGGCCCGCTCTATGGCCGGCTGCAGCAGAGACCAGAAACTGGCGGACACCATAACTCCTGCGGAGAAGCCAAGCATCAGATTCAGCGCCCCCGGATCCGGCTTTCTGAAGAAGATAACTGTGGCTGCACCCAGAGCCGTCACGGCCCATGTCCCCAGGGTGGCAGCCAATGCCATGATTACAGACTCATTCATCCTGCATCCTCCCTGAACCATCATATGAATCCAGACGCAGAATGGTGCCTGCCAGACAGATCAGTAATTCAGTCCCACATGGTGCCTGCCAGAGGGATCAGAACAGCAGATCCAGTCCCACACTTGCCACAAGCTCCGCTGCCCCGCAGCAGACCATCACCAGAATAGGATTCTTTTTCCGCAGCCGCAGCACCAGAAAAGCCACCAGAAAAATGCCACACTCCAGCCACTGTATCTTTGAGGGATCCACCCCCGCCCCGCCAAAAGCCACAAGCATCAAAATGGAAAGCCCTGCGGCACCGATCAGAGCTGTCACCGCAGGCCGGAGACTCCCCATGACACTCTGGAGCAGGGACAGCTGCCTGTAGCGGTAATAGACGAAAGCAAGCAGGGACACAATGATCAGGGAAGGCAGAATGCACCCTGCCGTGGCCACCACCGCTCCTGGTATACCCCCAATGCGAATCCCCACAAAAGTGGCGGAATTCACGGCAATGGGTCCCGGTGTCATCTCCGCGATGGTGATCAGATCCGTAAATTCCCCCATGGTCAGCCACCCATGCTTTGCCACCACCTGGCTTTGGATCAGCGGCATGGCCGCGTATCCTCCTCCTATGCTGAACATTCCCACCTGCACAAAACTCCAAAACAGATCCAGATAAGTCATCACACTTCCCCTCTCTTTCCAAACCATTGTCTCCTTTGATTGTACACGTTTTCCCCTTCTGCCGCAAGAGCCATTTCTCCTGCTTCTCATTTGAAGTCTTACTATTTCACTATTCTCTTCAAATGTATGATTTTTTCTAGATAATTCTCCACCACCCCCAATTTCCCCAGATATCTCACAGAAATATTTAGTTTTCTCGAAATTTTCAATTATAAATATTCGTTATCTAAAATACTATTTCATAAAATCTAAAATCGGATAGAATAGGATTTAGAATGCCTAAACCACGTAAGAGAAAGGAGGTTCATCCCATGAAAGAAGTCGGTCCAATTCTCGCAAAACTGCGAAAGGAAAAAGGACTGGGACAGAAAGAGCTGTCGGCATTGCTGAACCTGTCCGTAGGTACCATATCCAACTATGAAAACAGCGTCCACGCACCTGACTTAAACACACTCTGCAGGCTGGCAGACTATTTTGAAGTCACCACGGACTATCTCTTAGGCCGCACGGATTACCGCTGTCCTCCCGAAGCCCTTAAGGACTATGTGGTTTCCGACTACACTGTGTGTAAAGTCGTAAACACCATCCTTTCCTTTGATTCCGAGAAGCGTAATTCCGTCTTGATGTACCTGGACTATATGAAGGATTCCCACAATCGAGCAGGAGGCGGTAACTAACCGCCCTCCTCTCACGGCACCAGACATACGCTTTATGTATACGGCGCTTTCAGGAATTGACATGCACCAAGGAGCTCATAGGCAGTGGCTGAATCAATTTGGCCGCTGCCTATAAGTTTTTCTATAATCCTTTTTACAATAAGTCTCATGTGTTTTTTGTGATCTTTTGTAATCTTTCTTTTGCGGTTCTCTTTAGTGATTTTGCGATCTTTCTTTTGCGGTTCTCTTTAGTGATTTTGCGATCTTTCTTTTACATTTTATACAATCCATGAATTAAACTGGATGTAAATGTGCGCCCCAGATGCATAGATACAGACTGCCGGGCAGCATGTCAACATACAACACACTGCCCGGCAGTCAATTTTACACTCTGGTTTTCTCCATAATTAATTCTTTTGCCAGCCATTCTAAAAATCAAACAGACTCAGCTGGTTGGACTCCGGCAGGTTCCCCAGCAGATTCAGGGAATCCAGCATGTCCACATTTGTCTTGGAAACCTTTGTGCGCTCTCTGAAATCCTCCTTTGACAGAAACGGGCCATCCTTGGCGGCCTCCACAATGGCATCAGCCGCTTTCTCCCCCAAGCCGTCAATGCTGTTGATGGAGGGCATCAGCTTGTCCCCCACGATCTGGAAAGAACGGGACTGTGCGCTGAAGACATCTATGGGGGTAAATTCATACCCTCTGGCATACATCTCCTGAACCACTCTCATGTCACTGTAAGCCGCCTCCTCTCTGTTGGAAAGAGGCTGGGCTCCCGGCTCCTTGTTGGCGGCAGCCTCCATACGTCTTTTGTAGTCTGCCATTACACCCTCCAGGTGCGCCCTGCCCTGGCACATGAGTTCATAGGAAAATGCCTTGGCACGAATGCTGAAAAAGGCGCCGTAATAAGCCAGGGGATAATGAATCTTGCAATACCCAATGCGCCAGGCCATCATGACATAGGCCGCCGCATGAGCTTTGGGGAACATGTATTTGATCTTCTTACAGGAAGCTATGTACCAGTCCGGCACCTGATGCTCCTTCATCTCCGCAATCCACTCTTCCTTCAGCCCCTTCCCCTTTCGGACACTCTCCATAATGGTGAACGACAGGCTGGACTCCACCCCTCTTTGAATCAGATACTGCATAATATCCTCCCGGGTGCAGATTGCCGTGGAGATGGTTGCCGTGCCGTCCATAATCAGATCCCTGGCATTTCCAAGCCACACATCCGTCCCATGGGCCAGTCCTGAGATCCGAACCAGATCCGAAAAAGCCTGAGGTTGTGCGTCGATTACCATCTGCATGGCAAAATCCGTGCCAAACTCCGGAATCCCTAAAAGCCCCAGACGCGTACCACCGATCTGCTCCGGAGTAACTCCAAGAGCCTTCGTACTCTGAAACA
>CAJUNZ010000094.1 GCA_910587755.1 uncultured Acetatifactor sp.
TATGGTCTGTATGTAAAGTAAAGAGCAGCCCCTGAAGTGCAAAATTCATCTCCGTATTTTTGGAGAGAGGAGGGAAGCATGTCTGGTTTTTACATGTGTATTGTTTTGGTGCCGGTCTTCTGGCTTATGGCTCTTTTCTTTGCCCTGGGAGGGGAGAAAGCGGCCAACTGGCTCAGCGGCTTTCACTGGCTGCCTGAGGAGGAACGGGCCAGGTATGACAGAAAACGCATGGCGGCAGATTGCCGGAACGATTTTCTGCTCTGGGGGGCGATACTGTTTCTGGGCGCCCTTGGGAGTGTGTGGATCTCCGGATATGCAGCCCTTGTGGCATACCTGGTCTGGGCAGTGCTGTTTTTCCGAAATGTACACCTGGACATGGATAAGGCCTTTGGCAAGTATAAAAAGTAAGAGTAATGTTAAAAAGCAGACAAGAGGGGAGGTTGAAAGTGTGGGATTCTGGATATTTATGCTGTGTATGAACCTGCTGCTGCCCTTTATTATGGCAGTGTGCGGGTGGGCTTTCAGGCGGCGGCCGCCGAAGCAGATAAATGACCTGTTTGGGTACCGTACTGCCAGATCCAGGTCCAGCCAGGAGGCGTGGGACTTTGCCCAGAAATATATGGGGCAGCTCTGGTTCCGGCTGGGGATTGGAATGGCGCCCCTTGGCGCCGCAGCCATGCTGCCCTGTCTGGGGAAGGACACAGATCTGGTGGGAGTCTGGGGCGGGGCGGTGTGTCTGGCAGAGTGCCTTGTGATGCTGTTCTCTATCTTTTTTGTGGAGGCGGCCCTGAAGAAGAGGTTTGGGGATGGAGGCGGCTGAAGTGCTAAAGTTTTCCAAATGAAATGCCGAAATAAAAATTGATCCCGCAGTGGGATTGTTGGAGGGGAAGTTTGAGGAAGGTCCGTTTTCAGGCTGTGGAATAGGGCCTGAAAAGCGGTTTCAAACGTCTGGATCATGGAGGTATGAGAATGGAAAAGATCGGAAGTTATGTGCAGCAGAGCGGCCTGTACGACAGGACTGCACAGGCAGGTGCCGACAGCAGGAGCGCCAGGACATCCGGAGCCAGGAACACGGATGCCGCCAAGGAGGGCAAGACAGGGGCGGCTCTGAGCACCGCGGCCAAGAAGCTGCTGAAGGAGCTGAAAAAAACCTACAGCGATATGGATTTTATCGTGGCCGACTTCGAGACGGACGAGGAGGCAGCGGCGCTTCTGTCCAGAGGCAGCGGTGAGTACAGTGCACTTCTGAGCACCGATGAGCTCGAAAAGATGGCGGCGGATGAAGATGTCAAGAAGAAGAACATGGGAATTCTTGACAATGCAGTGGCTAAACTGGACGACATGAAGGCGAAGCTGGGAGACAAGGCGGATGACGTGACCCGCATCGGCATTTCCATTGGTGACAACGGGGAGGTTTCCTTCTTTGCGGAGCTGGAGAAGAACAGTGAGAAACAGCGGGAGCGCATAGAGAAGAGCCGGGAGGAAAAGCGTGACAATGCTCATGGGGCGGGATATGGACGTCCGGACCGGCCTGCAGGAAAGCGCACCACGGTGTTTGCACCCACGGTGGAGCAGCTGGCGGAGAAGATCAGCCAGGTGGACTGGAGCAAAGTGAAAGAAGAGAAGCAGGATCCTGTGGGACAGCGGTTTGACCTTACCATCTAAAGGGATTTCTGCGGCGGAATAGCTGTTTCTGGCTGTTCTGACGGTTTTACAAAGAGTGTTGTTCTGAAAAGGCTGTTCATGCCCTGAAAGTTTTCCGGGGACATGTACGGCCTGTCCGTGTCTGGAAAATGCGGGCAGGTTTACCCTCGCCTGTGGAGGTGCGGAGCTGTTTTGTGTCTGGAATATGCCCCGGTCAGACACACCGGGTGGGAGGCCCGGCAGGGGCTTGGGAGGATTATGAAGAAGAGAATTATTTTGTTGCTGATGGCTGTTGTCATGTCCGTGCTGCTTGCGGCCTGCGGCAGTGCCGGGGAGGAAAGCGGGGAGGAAGTGAGTAATCCGTTAGAACCGGACAGACATCATGTGGAGATCACCATAAAAGATTACGGCAAGATCTCTCTGGAACTGTACAAAGAAGTGGCGCCTATTACAGTGGAAAATTTCCTGAAGCTGGCGGAGGATGGGTTTTATGACGGCTTGACTTTCCATCGCATTATAGAGGGATTTATGATGCAGGGAGGCGCCTCTGAGGACGTGGAAGCAGAGACCATAAAGGGTGAATTTGCCAAAAACGGCGTGACCAATGAACTGTCCCACACCCGGGGAGCTATCTCCATGGCCCGCACCAATGTCTATGACAGCGCCAATTCTCAGTTTTTTATCGTACATCAGGATTCTGTATTCCTGGACGGAGAGTACGCCTGCTTTGGCTATGTGACAGAGGGGATGGATGTGGTTGACGCTGTCTGTGAGGCCGCAGAAGAGGCTGATAACGGAATGATAGCCAGGGAGGACCAGCCCGTGATAGAGAGTGTTGTGGTGATAGATTAAGCTGATTTTGACAATTCTGAAGTGGTTTGTAATGCAGAGCGATTTCTGCGGATATGGGATATCTTGCCATATCCACAGAAAATATGATGGGGTATCATGTTCCGTTTTTTCTGTTCTTTTTTTCTGTTCTCTTTTTTCTGATTCTTTCTTTTGAGTATTCTTTTCTTTTTTGTGATCACGGATTCAATTGATATTAACTGCGGTTCATCCTGCAGCAGGATTTTTATTGTCGTTTTTCGACTCGTGGGCAGAGTTTTTTTCATGCGGTGAGATTGAAAATGCTGAGGAGCTGGGGCTGGTTCTGGAGGGATACCATGAGACGGAGACAGGTTACTGGGGAGTCTGCTCTATGAGGTGAGATAGGAAACGAGTGTTCTTTATTAGTATTGCACAATGAAACCCTCCTATGATATAGTAATTATTCACGAAATTTCCGAAATATTCAGAATTTACTGACATTTTAGGTTTAAACCTGTTAAAATATGGTTATAAGTGTCAGTGGAAGGTATCGTCAGTAAGTAAGCGGAAAAGGAGGGTTTTGTGTTTAAGATTGGAGACTATGTCATATGCAGCAATAAAGGTGTCTGTGTCGTGGAGAATATTACCACTTTGAACATTTCGGGCGTGGACAAGGAGAGAGAGTACTATATCCTGAAACCCCTCTATGTGGGTGGAAGCACGGTCTATGTTCCGGTGGATTCTCCCAGGGAATCCATGAGGAAGGTGCTGAAAAAGGAAGAGGCGGAGAAACTGATCGAGGCAATTCCCCAAATTCCCAACCTGGTCATAACCAACGACAAGCTGACAGAACAGACATACAAAGAGTGTATCAAGGCCAATGACTGTGAGGAGCTGGTAAAAATTCTCAAGACCACCTCTCAGAGAAAGCAGAAGCGCCTGGAGGAAGGACGGAAAGAGACTGCTCTGGATGCCAAGTATTCCCATATGGCGGAGGACAACCTTTACGGGGAGCTTGCGGTGGCCCTGGAGATCAACAGACAGGATGTGGAGAGCTATATTATGGAGGCCATTGGAGGCGGTGCAGTTCTGTCCTGAGATGTGCGAGAGGGATTTTTATGGTATTTGGTAACAGTTCAGACAGGGCTCTGGGCTGTTACAGCGTTTGAGAGCAAATGGCGCTGCCGCGAAAAATTTGGGGCTTTACATTTTCAAACAAAAGTATTATGATAGAAAAAACGAAGAAGAGAAGAGTAGGATGTGGAATGTCCCAGAGAGAACCGCCCCGGAAAGGCCGGGTGCTGAGAGCGGTTTGTCAGGAAGCTTCTGAAGACCATCTCGGAGTGGCCCTAATACGGCACGGCAGCTCCCGTTACGAGCAAAAGAAGGTGGCAGCGTCCGGACAGGAAGCTGCAACAAGGGTGGAACCGCGTTTGGAAGAGAACGTCCCTTGCAATAGAGATATTGCAGGGGCTTTTTTGTTGCACTTTTGTGCTGGCTCTTTCTGAAGTATGAGTGGGCGTGGGTAAAGGAGGTAAAAAATGAAAATTACATTAAAAGACGGTTCGGTGAGGGAGTATGAGAATGCGCTGAGTGTGTACGATGTGGCTATGGATATCAGCGAGGGGTTGGCCCGGGCGGCCTGCTGTGCCCTGGTGGACGGACAGGTGGCGGATCTGCGCAGGGTGCTTCATCAGGACTGCACTCTGGCAATCTGCACTGCGGACAGTCCGGAGGGGCTGGCGGCGCTGCGGCACACGGCGTCCCATGTGCTGGCGGAGGCGGTGAAAAATCTGTTTCCCGGGGTGAAACTGGCCATTGGCCCCAGCATTGATACGGGATTTTACTATGATTTTGACCACGAGCCTTTTTCCAGGGAGGATTTGGATGCCCTGGAGGCGGAGATGAAGAAGATCATTAAAAAAGGAGCCAGGCTGGAGCGGTTCACCCTGCCCAGGGCGGAGGCGGTGAAGCTTATGGAGGAGCGGCAGGAGCCCTACAAGGTGGAGCTGATCCAGGAACTGCCGGAGGATGCGGAGATTTCTTTCTACAGGCAGGGAGATTTTGTGGATCTGTGTGCCGGCCCCCATCTGATGAATACAAAGGGAGTGAAGGCGTTTAAGCTGACTTCTTCCTCCATGGCCTACTGGCGGGGGGATTCGGATAAGGCCAGGCTGCAGCGGATCTACGGCACAGCCTACAATAAGAAGGAAGATCTGGCAGTTCACCTGGAGCGGATGGAGGATGCCAGGCGGCGGGATCACAACAGGCTGGGCCGGGAGATGGAGCTGTTCACCACGGTGGACGTCATAGGCCAGGGGCTTCCGCTTTTTACCCCCAAGGGCACAAAGATGATTATGAAGCTGCAGCGGTGGATGGAGGATCTGGAAGACAAGGAGTGGGGCTATGTCCGCACCAGGACACCTCTTATGGCCAAGAGCGACCTGTATAAGATTTCCGGTCACTGGGATCACTACAAGGAGGGGATGTTTATTCTGGGGGATGAGGCCGCCGGGGGAGAAGTGATGGCTCTGCGTCCCATGACCTGCCCTTTCCAGTATTATGTGTATAAAAATTCTCAGAAATCCTACAGGGATCTGCCCTACAGAATGAGCGAGACTTCCACTCTGTTCCGGAATGAGGACTCCGGCGAGATGCATGGGCTTACCAGGGTACGGCAGTTTACCATCACGGAGGCGCATATTGTGCTGCGGCCGGACCAGGCGGAGGAGGAGTTGAAAAACTGCCTGGACCTGGCCTACTATGTGCTGAGCACGCTGGGGCTGCAGGATGAGGTGACTTACCGTCTGTCCAAATGGGATCCTGCCAACAAGGAGAAGTACCTGGGGGATGAGGCTTACTGGAACAGCACCCAGGATGCACTCCGGGAGGTGCTGCGGGAGAAGAATGTGAGTTTTGTGGAGGCGGAGGGCGAGGCGGCTTTCTACGGGCCCAAGATCGACATCCAGGCAAAGAATGTGTATGGAAAAGAAGATACCATGATCACCATTCAGCTTGACTGCGCTATTGCGGAGAATTTCGACATGTACTATGTGGATCAAAACGGGGAGAAGGTGCGCCCTTACATTATCCATAGAACATCCATGGGCTGCTATGAGCGCACTCTGGCCTGGCTGATTGAGAAATATGCGGGAAAATTCCCCACATGGCTCTGTCCGGAGCAGGTGAGGGTGCTGCCCATCTCCGAGAAGTATGAAGCCTATGGGGACAAAGTGCTGAAGGCGCTTCTGGCCAGGGATATCGACGCCACAGTGGACAATCGCTCTGAGAAGATTGGCTTCAAGATCAGGGATGCAAGGCTGGCCAGGGTGCCCTATATGCTGGTGGTGGGGCAGCAGGAGGAGGAACAGGGGCTTGTGTCTGTGAGGAGCCGTTTTGCCGGAGATGAAGGTCCTAAAAGTCTGGCGGAGTTCCTTGACCAGATCTGTGAAGAGATCCGCACCAAGGCTATCCGGCCGGAAATGGCGCCGGAGGAGACTAAGCAGGCTGAAAAATAAGAAGGTTCCCTGTGGGAATATCGAAGAAGGGGCTGCGGCACAAAATGGTTTGTGCGCAGCTCTTTTTTATATAGTAGACTTTTTTCCTTGACTGTACAGTTACTGTATGGTGTATCATAGACACAGTGTGATTCCAGAGAATGCTTTACCTGGGAAAGAGGGGCCTGAATTAGTATAACCCCCACCAATTAACCACATGTTTCACTTGTCTAAATTTCCATCTGCATCGTTGTCGTCAGTCATCGTAGCCCGCTACGACTCCTTCCTCCGCCTTGCAGACTGAAAATTTATCCTTCGCGAAACATAGTGGTAATTGTTGTGGATTATACTAGAATATAAGAGGGAGAGAGTGAAATGCAGACAGATTACAGGGAAAAGGGATTATATCTCTTAAAAAAAGGACAGAAGGGTATTGTACACGCAGTATTCAGCCGTTTCGGGCTGATTCTGCTGTTGTTTGTGGCGCAGGTATTTATCCTTTTCAGTATTTTTCAATGGTTTGAGGAATTTTTGCCCCATATCTTTGGGGGGACGGTACTGTTTACTTTTATTATGGTGGTTGGGCTTCTGAACAGCAGGATCAATCCCACAGCCAAGATTACCTGGCTGATCGCGATTATGCTTATGCCGGTATTCGGTGTGCTTCTCTTTGGGTATACTCAGAGCAATGTAGGGCACAGAGCATTGAAAAAACGCATCAATCAGATCATAAAGGAGACCAGAGAGGAAATTGTGCAGCCGGAGGGAGTGGAAGAGAGGCTTGCAGGGGAAAACAGAGGAGCGGCGGCACTGGCCCGCTACATGCACAGAAGTGGCTGCCACCCTGTGTACGACAGGACGGCGGTGACATACTTTCCTTTGGGGGAGGACAAGTTTGAGGAGATGCTCAGGCAGCTGGAGGAGGCGGAACACTTCATATTTATGGAATATTTTATTGTGGACGAGGGAATCATGTGGGGCAGGATACTGGAGATTCTTGCCAGGAAAGCCTCCCAGGGGGTGGATGTACGGGTTATGTACGACGGGGCCTGTGAATTTGCACTGCTTCCCCACGACTATCCCAGAAGGCTTAAGGCGCTTGGTATCCAGTGTAAGATGTTTGCTCCTTTATCGCCTTTTGTCTCCACTTATTACAATTATCGTGACCATAGGAAAATCCTGGTCATTGACGGGCATACTGCTTTTAACGGCGGGGTAAACCTGGCGGACGAATACATTAATCAGAAGGAAAAATTCGGGCACTGGAAAGATACGGCTGTTATGCTCAAGGGGGAGGCGGTGAAAAGCTTTACCCTGATGTTCCTGCAGATGTGGGGCATTGATGAGCGGGAAGGGGAGTATCAGAAATTTCTCTCTGCCCCGGTGCTGCCGGCGCAGGGGGCGGCGGGTTATGTGATTCCTTATGGAGACTGTCCCCTGGACGACGACAAGCTGGGGGAGAGGGTATATATGGATATTTTGAATCGTTCCCAGGAGTATGTACACATTATGACGCCATATCTGATTCTGGACGGAGAGATGGAGACGGCTTTTAAGTTTGCAGCAGAGCGGGGGGTGGAGGTATCTCTGCTGCTGCCGGGGATTCCGGACAAGAAAGTGCCCTATGCTCTGGCAAAAACTCATTATGCCTCCCTGCTGGATTCAGGGGTGAAGATCTATGAGTACACTCCGGGATTTGTCCATGCAAAAGTGTTTGTCAGCGACGCCAGGGAGGCGGTGGTGGGAACCATCAACCTGGATTACCGCAGCCTTTACCATCACTTTGAGTGTGCCACATACATGTACGGCACAGACTGTATTTCGGAGATTGAGGCGGATTTTCAGGCAGCGGCGGCAAAGAGCAGGCAGGTCTCCAGGGAGACGGTACGGAAGGAAAAGTGGACGGTAAAACTCACGGGACAGCTGATGAAGGTGATGGCGCCGCTGATGTAGTATCACAGGGAATTCACTGTTAAATATAATCCTTACGAAACCGTAAGATTGCCGGAAAAAATGCAAGGCAGTTCTATGGCAGTGCGCTTCCTCTTTTTGTATAATGTGTTTACAGAAGTTACATGAGAGCATTGAGATAGAGGCAAGGAGGAGCGTTATGGCACTTTTAGAGGTTAAGAATTTAAAGAAGGTATACACTACGCGTCTGGGCGGCAACAGAGTGCAGGCCCTGGACAATGTAAATTTTGAGGTGGAGCAGGGAGAGTATGTGGCCATCATGGGAGAGTCGGGGTCGGGGAAAACCACCCTGTTGAATATTATGGCATCCCTGGACAAACCAACTGCCGGGCAGGTGATTCTGGCGGGAAAAAATATGGCGGATATCCGGCAGAAAGAGCTCTGTGCCTTCCGCCGGGACAATCTGGGATTTGTGTTTCAGGACTTTAATCTTCTGGACACCCTGTCCCTGAAGGACAATATTTTTCTTCCCCTGGTGCTTGCGGGATGTGAGTATGAGAAGATGCAGGAGCGGCTGCAGCCCCTGGCGGTAAAGCTGGGCATTGAGGAGCTTTTGGAAAAATATCCTTACGAGGTCTCCGGCGGGCAGAAGCAGAGGGCGGCAGCGGCAAGGGCCCTTATCACCAGGCCGCAGCTTCTGCTGGCGGACGAACCCACAGGAGCTCTGGACTCCAAGGCCTCGGACCGGCTGCTGCGCATTTTTTCCCAGGTGAACCAGGATGGACAGACCATTCTCATGGTGACGCACAGCATTCAGGCGGCCAGCAGGGCGGGCAGGGTGCTCTTTATCAAGGACGGCAACGTGTTCAATCAGATCTACAGGGGCATGCTCACGGACGATGAGATGTATCGTAAGATTTCGGATACGCTGACCATACTGCAGACGGAAAAAACAGACCTGTCGGCGGCGGTATGAAATTAAATGAAATCATCTCATAGGAAAGGAGCCACAATGAAAAACCATACATTGCTTCTGCCCCGGATGGCCGGGGCGAATATCCGTAAGAACGGATCCATCTATTTCCCCTATATCGGGGTGAGTATCTTTGCCGTGTTTACCTACTTTGTGTTTGACCTTATTCTGAAGAATGACATTATGTACACACTGCCCAGAGGGGTGTATGCCGTGATACTGGTCACGATTGGATTTGGCCTGTTGGGACTGATCATGATCCCTTTTCTCTACTACACCAACAGTTTTCTTATCAAGCGGCGCAAGAAGGAACTGGGGCTGTACAGTATCCTGGGATTGGAGAAAAAGCATATCGGCATTATGATGTTCTGGGAGAGCGCGGCCATGTATGTGATTGTGACGGCTGCTGCCATTGGGCTTGGGCTTCTGTTCTCCAGGCTGATCTTTCTGCTGCTTCTGAACCTGGCAAAAATGCCCATCAATGTGGAGTTTTCTGTCAGTCCCAGGGCGGTGACGGACACCCTTCTGTTCTATGCATTTATCACAGGTCTAAACCTGTTTGTGAACCTGGTTCAGGTGGGAAAATCAAACCCTGTTGAGTTGATGAGCGACTCCAAAAGAGGGGAGAAAGAGCCCAGATGGATTGGTCTGTGGAGCCTGGCAGGAGCTGCGGCACTGCTTATGGGCTATCGTCTGGCATTGAAAGCCCAGCTGGACACCTATATCTTTTTGGACTTTTTCCTGGCGGTGTTTCTGGTGATTGTGGGCACATATTTTCTGTTTACTTCCGGCAGTATTGCGGTGCTGCGCTTCTTTAAAAAGAGGAAAAAAATCTATTACAGTAAGGAGAATTTTGTGACCATTTCCGGCATGCTCTACCGTATGAAAAAGAATGCCGCCAGCCTGTCCAATATCTGTATATTTTCCACCATGGTGGTTATCACCGTGGTCTGTACGGTGGCGCTGTACCTGGGAATGGACTCCATTGTGAGGGCTAATTTTATCAGGGATTTCGAGATTTATTTCCTTGGAAATGACAGGATGGACGAGGAGGTGCTGAAGCAGGAGACCGCCGCCCTGGCGGCACGCAGCGGAGTGGAACTCCAGTTGGAACTGGATTACTCTTATGTGGGAATTCGGGCTTACCGGAAGGGAAATGTCCTGCAGGTGGAGGGAGAACCTTACGATTACAGTGGATGGGCGGACGTGTTCTTTATGACACAGGAAGAATATTGTCTTCTGGAGGGAGTGCAGGAGAACCTGCAGGCGGGGGAAGTGCTGGTCTTCTTTGAGGGTCCTGACTTCGGGCAGGAAAGCATCTGTTTTGAAACCCTGGAATACACTGTAAAACGGGAAATGCAGGAGAGCCGACTGGTGACAAAACAGCCGGATAATACCTTTGGAAATATGGTGCTGGTGGTATTTGCAGACAGGGAAGAGCTGAAAAAAGCAGCGGCGGTCTATGGGGTTGACGGCGGAGAACAAATCAGCTATATATATGGCTTCCAGCCCCAGGGCCAGGAGGAGGCGGTGGACAGCTTTTCTGCGCAGCTGGAGAAGTATGTGTCCAAACAGGCGGGATTTGCCACATATGAGGATCGCCGGGAACATATAAAGGAAGTGGAGAGCATGTACGGCGGACTGCTGTTTATCGGCGTTTTCTACGGGGCTATTTTCCTGATCTGCCTGCTGATTATTATGTACTATAAACAGATCACAGAAGGGTTTGAGGACCAGAAGAATTTCCAGGTGATGCAGAAGGTGGGGATGAGCGACAGAGAGATTCGCTGTACCATCAAAAGGCAGGTGAGCACCGTGTTCGGGCTGCCTCTTCTGGGAGCCATACTGCACACGGCCGTGGGCATGCGCATGGTATATCCCTGAATCCGTGAAACTTACTGTCCCAGCACATTGACAACAGCATATTTAA
>CAJUNZ010000095.1 GCA_910587755.1 uncultured Acetatifactor sp.
ATCCGCGCCCCAGCAGACGCCGGCCCTCTCCCCCATAAGAGTGATGGGGTCTTTCGGCGTTTCCTTTAAGATTGTTACCATGCTCTTCCTCCCTTGATAAACCGCCGGAAATACCCTGCCCGCTGTATTCAGAATCAAGCCCCGGGTATTTCCGTCCTGCCTTCTCTCCACTGTAAAACTTCACTTTCTGCCAGGCACAGTCAGCTCCCTGGCGGGATCTCTGTAAATGACATAGCCGTCTATCTCATCCACCAGAATCCACCCGTAATCCTTCGGATCGCCCAGAATCACTTTGTCCGCTCTCAGGATACAGAAATGACAGTCCTCCTGCCGCACCAGGGCCGCCAGCTCCTCCATGTCCACTTCCTCCGCCTCCATGGCGGTGCACAGATCGCTGTCATAGTTCCACCGCTCCACCATCATCTCCCTGCCATAGGGCATGCAGACCAGGGGAGTATACTGCCGCACATACTGCACCAGCTCCAGGGGAAATACCGCCATAACCTCCCTGCCGGGCACCACAATGGCATCGCAGATATGAACCACACTGTCCGGCACATGATAAAAGTTCTGGGCTTTGACAAAATTGGGATTGCTGTACACATAGCTGCCCGACACAGCCAGGACCGCCCCCATCCCCAGAACCGCCCCGCCGCAGGCAAAGCCTTTTTTCAGCCGGGCCTTCTTTCCCCCTGCCGTCTGTCTGCCCCAGGCCTGTCCAAAGATATGAAGAACAGTGTATGCATTCACAAGGGTGACGGGCAGAAGCCACAGGATACGGTAATAGATCTCCTCCTCCGCCATGCGGAAAACCAGCTCCGCAAACAGGGGGTTGAAATACAAAAGCAGAACCACCACGGGCATGTAGACAAAAAGAATCCTGACGGACTCATCCTTTTCCCGCACCCACAGATAGGCCAGGGACAGAACAAACCACACCGTCAGAAGCCCCGTGCCCATATATTCCCGGAACAGATTCAGCGCTTCACTCCACATAGACATCCTCCACCACACTCATCCTTCCAGAAACAGATACAACAGGGCATAGCACACGCAGGGAAGGCAGCTTAAAGCCATGGGGGCCAGCACCCCCGGCCTTTTGTAACTCACCGCTCCCAGTATCCCCACAATGCCCACACCCATGCAGACAATCAGAGCCCCCAGGGTACTGCACAGGCATGCGCTCACCGCAGCCGCCCCCAAAAGCAGATACATGGACGGGGGAATCTTCTCCTTTTCCTGGAGTTTTTTCAACAGCCCCAGAAGAACCAGGAACAGGAAAGGCAGCACAATACTCCCCAGGGCGGCCTTTCCCTGCCTGCTTCTGGCTATCATAAAGTTTTCCACTGTATATATGGAATAATCCCCGAAAATTACTCCCAGTTCCACAAACAGCATAAACAGGGGCAGCTTCCACCCTTTCTCGGGAAAAAGCCTTCTCCCCAGAAGCCCGAACACGGCGTAGGCCATGGCTATCAGCACAAGGGGCAGCACCACCTGGGCCACCGAAACCGTCCGCATGCCCGACACCCGGGACAGAAAGGAAATCCACAGCGGAAAAGGCGCCAGGCTGTGCCGGGTGTCCAGGCCGGTGGTAAGCCCTGTGTAGGGAATTCTCTGGTACATGGTGCCTGATTCCTCCGTGAGCACAGAGACCGCCACATAGTACGCGTCATCTCCGTCGGCATAAGCCAGCCGCACCGCCTGAACCATCTGGAACAAAAACAGCCCCCAGAACAGGAGCCAAAGGGCTGCCTCCACCGGCTGCCTTCCCCTGAAAAAGCGGCCCAGGGACCAGGCAGGCAGCGACGCTCCCCTGGCCAAACGCCGTATCTCTGCCGCGGAGGCCAGAAGTGCCAGGGCTGCCGTGTATCCTAAAAACAGCGCGGACACGTTCCCAAAACTTCTCTCCCTGAGAATCAGAGGCACGCAGATAAGCTGGAACCCCATCCACAGAAGAAACTGCCCGCTGACCCAGCGGAAGAGCAGGCTGCCGCTTCCTCTGTCTGTGCGTGCAAATATGCTCCCCGCCAGGACGGGGACCACTAGCAGGAATAATGCAAGAATCAATAACTGTACCGCCAATGTTCCTGTTTCCTTTCCCGGCGCCGTCTTCAGCCGCCGATGGCATACACGTAGATCTGGTAATAGCTGTCCTGGGTCTCAAAAGGGGTTTCCCTCATAAGCCGCAGGCCCTGCTGCCCCGCATTCCCGATGGGGGCGGCGGACAGCAGATACTCCGCTCCCATCTGCTCCAGGACATCCACATCCACCTGGTACTCCTGAAAGGAGAACCGGTTCTTCTCTATGGTATAGTAGCCGGGGCACTCCGCGCTGAACAGATAGCACCTGTTTCCCCAGGTGTCAAAATAGCTCTCCAGGTATTCGCTTTTGTCCAGCTCCGGGGCTATGGCCCTGCGAAATAAGTGTTTGTAATCAAGGGAGTAGTTATTGGAATAACCGTCCAGGCTGTGAAAGCCGTGGTAGAGCGCCGCCGCAGGGTCAATGCCCAGGCTTACCACATAGTATTCATCCTGTCCTTTCCCTGTCTGTTCCGCCAGGAAATCCCGTACCTGTTCCATCACTCCCACCGCGTAATAATCACTGTAACTGAGCAGGCCGTATTGAGGATTGCGCAGCTTTTGAATGTTGGATTTTATATCTCCAATCATCAGGATCCGGAAACCGGCTGCCGCCGCTGCCAGTGTGACCGCCGCCATACCGCACCCCGCCGCCATGCGTCCCAACCCCCTCTTCTGCCCCAGCAGACTCCAGAGAGCGGAAAAGCCGCAGGCCGCCGCCAGATACCACAGACAGGGAGCCATCCACAGAAGCCTGTCCAGCTGGAAAGCCCCCAGTGTCCCCAAATCCCCCCGCAGAGCCATCCCGGAAGAGCTGCCCCAAAATGCCGCCCCCAGGGCAAGGCACACGGCGATTCCAATGCACAGGCCCATATTCTTTAAATTCCGGATTGTCTCCCCGGGCAGCCTCCCCAAAACTCCTGGGGCTGATCGCTCCGGACGCTCTCCCCTAACCCCTGACGCAGACTGCTCTGAATGTGTCCCAAGGGTTTTCTCAAGGGAATGTTCCGGTTCCTCTGACGCTCTGGATTCCAAGAGCAGGCACACCGCCAGAACCACCGCAAGCACAGCCAGAAGAATCAGAAGAAGAACACCGTGGTGCCCTTCGCTGTGCTGTCCTCCCACAAAGAGATCCTGCCAGAAGAGATGCCAGAAAGGGGTGGCGTTCAGGACATATTCCGCTTTGTGAGAGACAAAGGAATCCCCGATTCCCGCCAGCTGGCACAGAAGCCGGAAATTCTCCGCCACATAAACCACAAGGAGCAGCTGCCAGGCAGCCAGGAAATGCCAGGAATGCTTCTTTTTGAACAAATCCCACAGAAAAACCACCACTCCCACACCAAGGAGCCCGAAACCCGCCAGCACCAGGGAGGAAGAAAACCCAAACAATGCCGTACAGCAGTAGGCACACACCAGATACTTTCCCTCCCGCAGTTTCAGGCCGCACCAGAAGAGCAGGGGAATTCCATACTGGGACAGCCCATACACCGGCAGAAACGGCAGAAAACCGTAGAGTACTCCCGCCGCTGCTGCCACAGAAGTCCTCTTTGTGAGATGAGACACCAGCAGAAACATTCCTGCAAATCCTGTCAGACGGCCAACCAGAAGCATCACCGTCAGAGCGGCGAAATAATCTCCTCCCAGAAACAGCAGCACAAATACCGGAGCCGGCAAGGTCAGAGCGGTCTTGGACATTCCGCCCATAAATTCCGGCAGCACATCCCCTGAAAAAAGATGTTTTGCCTGGAGAATATAAGCAATCATCTCTCCGTCCAGCTGGTCGTGATAGGTAAAAATGGATTCCTGTCCCAGGATCAGATTGGGCAGCACCGAAATCCCCATCAGAAGCATTCCTGCCCAGAACCAGAAATGGGCTGAAATCCCCTTCCTGTTGTCTTTCCTGCCAGATGAACTCCTATCATGGCCACATGCCGGCGCCCCTTTCTCCATGAACCTGCTCCCTCCCCATCAGCAACAGCACCATCCCAGGCCAAAGCTGGCTCACTGCTATGGTGCATTTGTAATCCATAACTCCCGCACCTCTCAGGGCGAACAGCGCCGTCTGAATGCCTGCCGCCAGAGCGCAGACTGCCAGGGCCGCTGCCGCCCTTCTCCATCCTCTGTTCTTTCCCGCCAGGAATTCTACGACCATAAGACACAGGCCCAGGGCCAGGCCTGCCCCATACCACCAGCAGCCATAGTCCACATAAAGCCTTGTAAGACGGGGAGCCTGTCCCCGCATGACTTCGTAATTCCTTCCTGTGAAAGAGTCATAGGCCTCCCCCTGAAGCTGCAGTTGAAAGACCAGGGGCGTCACAGCATATCCAAGCACATCCCACCCAATCTGCCGCACTACCATGGGCCAGTGAACCTGCCAGGCATACTCCGTCATCTCCCTGTAAAGCGCTCTGGCGGCGTCTTCCTCCAGCGCTTCCTCCACTGCAGCCTGTAAAACAGCCAGATTTCCAGGACAGTAGGATGCCTCCCACCACACACTGTCCGGAACGCCCGGCAGATACTCGGTCCACCTGTCATGATCCTGCCACAGGGTGGGCCAGGCCACTCTGTCTGCCAGAACCGACTCCGGACTGCGCCGGGAACCATTCCGGCCTTCCTTTCCGGGGACACCGCCTTCTGAGACTTGTTCCATGTCCGCCGCTCCGCCGGCTCCAGAAGAACCCCCTGCCTCTTCCTGGCCGTCCCCTCCTTCCGAATACACTGTTCCCTCCGGACTTGTACCTGGAACATTCATTCCATAAAACAGCCCCTCCGGACCATACAGCAGCACCATCAAACTCAGGCAGCACAGGGCCCCTGCGGCAGAGCACAGAGTCCGCTTCCCGGCTGACCATCGACGCAGCGGCGCCCACAGGCTGCATCGCAAAAACTGCCCTGCAGCCCGCTCACCGGGATGGGAAAAAGCCTCTGGGAAATTTCCAGGCCTGCTCCACTTCCTGAGAAACAACAGTTCCAGCAGGAAAGAAAGCATCAGCAGAAACAATGAGCCCTGGAAAGAACTGGGCAGCACCGCCAGATGGCACTGCAGTGCAAAAGGATAGGCCAGCAGTGCCAGACTTCCCCACAGGGCAGCCTGACCGGCTTTTCTCCCGGCGCTCCCCGCTGCCCACAGAAACCTGCTCAGGAAACGATATCCGGCCCCCCATGCAGCCGCCAGCTGCATCAAATATAGAAGAAAGGGGACTTTTCCGAAAAGCCCGCTCACCCCCTGGTACAGGGCAGACTCCGGCTCCGGAAAATCCTGTACCCCGCCTAAGTTGCAGCACAGCCACAAAAGCCCCAGAGCCGTCTGGACGCCGAAACCTGCCAGAAGCATTCCCTTTATCACGCCCCGCCCACGGAGGGACACCCACTTTCTAACCCCCATAGTTCCTGTCCCTATCCAAAGAAGTCCTTGACACTGTCACAGATCTCATCCACCTGGGCCAGGGTAAGTCCATAATACATGGGCAGTCTCATCAGGCGCTCACTCTCCCTGGTAGTATATTTGTCCTCCCCGTGAAATCTGCCGAATTTCTGTCCCGCAGGGGCTGTATGCAGTGGAATATAGTGGAACACTGCCTTGATCCCCTTCTCCTTGAGATGGTCAATCAGAGCGGTTCTCACCTCAATGTCGGCCGCCTTCACATAGAACATATGTCCATTATGAACACAGTTTTCCGGAACCACCGGCAGATCCAGCTTCCCTGCCTCCGCCAGGGGCTGCAGCCTCTCATAATAGCGGTTCCAGATCTCCAGCCTGGCTTCGTTGATCTCCTCCGCAATCTCCAGCTGGGCATACAGATAGGCCGCGTTCATATCGCTGGGCAGATAAGAGGATCCATAGTTGATCCAGGTGTATTTGTCAATCTGCCCCCGGTAGAACTTACTCCGGTTGGTTCCCTTCTCCCGGATGATTTCCGCCTCTTCCACATCCTTTTCATCCCGGATCAGAAGCGCTCCTCCCTCACCCATGCTGTAATTTTTTGTCTCATGAAAGCTGAAGCACCCGAAGTTTCCAAAAGTGCCCAGAGCCCTGCCCTTGTAGGTGGACATAATCCCCTGGGCCGCGTCCTCCACCACCGCCAGACCATGCCTGTCTGCCACTTCCATAATGGTATCCATCTCGCAGGAAACACCCGCATAATGGACGGGTACAATGGCCTTCGTCCTCTCTGTCACCGCCGCTTCCACCAGTTTTTCATCCATATTCATGGTGTCCGGCCTGATATCCACGAACACCGGCACCGCTCCCCGGAGCACAAAGGCGTCAGCGGTGGACACAAAAGTAAATGCGGGCATAATAACCTCATCCCCGGCTTTTATATCCGGCAGCAACAGGGCCGCCAGCTCCGTGGCATGGGTACAGGAAGTTGTCAGAAGGCACTTGGCGGTGCCGGTCTTCTCCTCAATCCACCTGCTGCACTTTTTGGTATAGGCTCCGTCCCCGCAGATCTTCTGATTTCTGACACATTCCTGAATATATTCCATAGCCTTATCCGCACAGGGCGGCACGTTAAAATTAATCATTCTGGCTCCAATCTGCCCGTTTGGGGCGGGTGAAAACTTCTCGAAAACTCTGTCTTTCCAGGACCCCTCAGTCCCCTTTTTTCCAGGCTCCCACCACGGAGCCCTGCACATTGTCCGTCACCTTGCTGATGATATATTTGGGGCGGCCTTTGACCTCCTCATAGATCCTGGCCACATAATGGCCGATGATCCCAAGGCTCAGCATCAGAAAGCCCCCGATAATGAGAACCAGCAGAATCACCGTGGTAAATCCTTCCACAGATGTGCCGGAAAGATACTTTACCAGGGTCTGCACAAAGAGCACCAGGCTGAACAGAATGGAGACCATCCCCATCACCGTCACCAGCTGCAGGGGAAGGGTGCTGAAAGAGGTGGCGTTGGCCACAGCGTATTTCATCAGGCTGAACACGGACCATTTGCTCTCCCCGTAAAGCCTCTCCTGCACCTCATAGGTGACGCTCTCTCTGCGGAACCCTGCCCAGAAACTCAGCGCCCGAAAGAAGGTATTCCGCTCCGGCAGTGCCAGAAGCACATCCACCACCTTCCGGTCCAGGAGCTTGAAATCCGAGGAAGCGTTCATATCCATCTTGATCAGGCAGCTCATAATCCTGTAGAACAGCCCGGCGGAAAGCTTGTGTGCCAGACTTTCCTTCCCCCGGCTGCACTTGACGCCCTCCACTACCTCTGCCCCCTCCTGCCACAGCTGCCACATCTCCGGCACCTTCTCCGGCGGATGCTGCAGGTCGCAGTCCATAACCACCACCGCGTCCCCTGCCGCCATCTCCAGACCTGCAAAAATGGCCGCTTCCTTGCCGAAGTTCCTGGAAAACTCTGCCCCGCGAATCCGGGCGCTGGCCACAGAGGCCTCCTGGATCCGGGCAAAAGTGCCGTCCCTGGAACCGTCGCTGACAAAGATTAGTTCGTAGTCAATTTTCTTTTCCTCAAGCATGTCCGACAGCACCCGGACAGTGTTGGCAATATTTTGTTCTTCATTGTAAGCCGGCAGTACAATGGATAAAAGCGCCATTTCTGCTCCCCTCATATCCGCACCTGACAGAACTTGTCTCATTTTTTCCAGTCTAAACTGGCTTTGATTATAGCACAGGCATTTTCCAAAGTCAAACCAGTATGGCCGCACAGCTCCCATAAACCCTTGCTGCCTCTCTGGGGCTATCCCTCTGTTTTCCGCCCCATTGGCCATTTCACGCTCTTGATTTTTATACCTTTCCTCCGGCCTTGAAATTGTAAACAGGTTTCAAGATCCGGGTGATCTCCACCGTATCCCCGATCTGTCCCAGGATCTCCTCCATAGAGCGGTAGGCAAAGGGAGCCTCGTCCAGGGTATCCGCCCCCACACAGCTGCTGTAGATGCCTTTCATCTCCTTTTTAAACTCCGATACCGTATGACAGCTGCGCACATCCTCCCGCTTCATGCGCCTGCCCGATCCATGGGGGGCTGAATTGTTCCACTCCTCAGAGCCTTTTCCTTCTCCCAGAAGAATTCCTTCTTTCATATTGACGGGAATGAGCACCCTTTCCCCTTTTCGGGCGGAGATGGATCCTTTGTGCAGAATGCCGGCGGCGTCCAGGTAATTGTGGGCCACCGAGAACATTTCCTCCTCCTTCCACTTCATGCCTTTCATAATCTCTCTGGCGATAATCTGCCGATTCAGCTCCGCGTAAGCATTCAGCACCTGCACATCCTCCATGTAGGCATTCCGGGCCTCTCCTTCCAGATAGCTCAGATAATAGGGAAGATCCACACCCTTCTCCTTCAGGACGGCAGCTGCCACTTTCGTGTAGTATTCCGCTACTTCCTCCCCCAGATGCCTGCTGCCGGTGTGTATTACAAGATACAGGGCGTCATCCTCCTCCCTGTCCAGCTCAATAAAATGATTGCCGCCTCCCAGAGTCCCCAGACTTCTTCTGGCTTTTTCCTTATTTATGTGCCGGAGACAGTGGAGCTCTTCATAGGAAAACTCCTCCCCCATATAGTGAGGATCCCTGCGTATGGCAAACCCTGAAGGCACTTTCTCCCGGATCACTCTGTCCAGTTTTTGAAATTCCACCTTTTCCCGCTTTATTTTCACACAGGTCATTCCGCAGCCAATGTCCACTCCCAGAAGCTGCGGCATCACTTTGTCTGTCACCTTCATGGCCAGGCCAATGGGCCCCACCTTCCCCGGATGGATATCCGGCATCATGCAGATACTGCTGCCCTCCGCCGCCACATGGTCACAGATCATCTTCACCTGCGTTTCCGCATAGTCTTCCACATCGTCTGTAAATATTTTTGCTTCGCCGTAAACGCCCTTAACTGTTTTCATTTCGCTGTCCTTTCTCTGGCTTATTCTGAGCCCATCCTAGTCTTTTCCCGGGCTTTTCACAGTCTTATCCTAGATTTTTCACTGGCTTATTCCAGACTTTTTTGGCCTTATCTCAGAATAAGTTCAGGCTTTTCTTCGCCTGATCCCGGCCGTCCGGGAGCTGAAAATTATCTGGAGCCCGTGATAAACTGAAAAACCCTCACCTATGATATAGATGAGGGTAACTTACTTCAAATTCTGCCCCACAATTTTGACATAATACTTTAAAATCCGGCAGAAAATCTGACAAAATCTATAAACCAGTGCATCCCAACCGCCATCTGCAGGTTCTTTTTCTTCATCAACAATGCCATGGGAAGGCCAAAAATGATGCCATTTAACACACACATTCCAACCGCCAGGCCTGGGGATCTCAAAAATAAATCTGGGTAGTGAATCACATCATGGGGAATTACCAAAAGGCAAAGTATAGCCACATGAATAAAACGCTGCTGTGCTTTTTCGCGGAATAAATAACTCGCGTACGCCAATAAAAAGAAGCGAAACACCACTTCCTCAGCTATGGCAGGCTTTAATGCAAACACAGCGGAACTCAACACATTTCTGACGGCTATCTCACGGCTGAAAGAAAAATAAAGAACATTCAAAAAAGCCAGCGGAACAGAGATCACCGCCCCCAGGCTAAAATATCGGATGCTTCCTGTAACGCCCGCATGAATGGTAGGATTTTCCGCTTCCGCCAGCTCATATAACCTGCAGGCGGAGTAAAAAGCAACCGCTGCACAGACACTTGTGACAAGAATCTCTGCTGTTCTGGAATCCCGAAACAGAGAAATCAGACATACCGCTCCCAGACTCACAGCCACCACTGCCTGCTTCCACCGAAAAGTTCTGGTCTTGACAATGTAATAAATCCCCAGCAGCAGAACCAGAATTTCTGTCCAGTTCCATACTCTGGCCATGGCATTATAGTAATGAGGAGTTACTTCCAAAGGCAGTACTGTCCCAACCACATAAAGCAGTATAAAAATACCAAAGGAGAAAAAATATTTTCTCATTCCTGAACATTTGGCTCCCGTCTTAATCATATGTTTTCTCCTGTTCTTGTGCTGTCTTTGCCACAATATTTTCTCCCACTCCCGTATCGCCACCCAGCGCAAAAACCAGCGCAATTTATCGGTTGTAGTCTGCCTCCAAAGGTGCTATCACCTCCGAATTCATCTGCACCCAGGCTACCGCACAGGCGCACAGCGCCGAGCACAGAGACTCCATAGCGCGGCCCTCATCCCCGGCAGCAATCAAAAGATTTATCAAAAGCTCCGCAGCCTTGGTATCGTCTTCGTTGAAAGCATTTCCCAGACGAACATACTGAGGAAACGCATAAAGCATCTTGCGGAAATCATCGTCCCAGTTCATTCCGCCATTGTCCATAATTTCATGCTCAACCCGTCCTGCAATACGGATAATTTCCCCCTGTGCGGTCTGGGCACGCCCTGAGGGCGGGACAAGATAGTTCCAAAGCTGTTTAAACTGTGCTCTCTCTTCGGTCTCCGTGACAATGATGGGAGATACTCCATCATGGACAGAGCCTGCCGGTTCCATTTGTTCTTTCATCCTGTATTCCTCCTGAAAACCAGTGGTAGTGTCAAATCTACCTCTATGTTTTTTATTACAAACCTTATATCTTCAAG
>CAJUNZ010000096.1 GCA_910587755.1 uncultured Acetatifactor sp.
AAGTTCCCGGTATTCCTCCAGCTCCAGATGGGCCTTCATCACCTGCAGATGATTTTTAAAATCATGCCGCAGAGTCCGCATTTGCAGGTACATATTCTCCACTTCAGCCTGATATTTTTCCATCTGCGCATCCTGGCAGGAGGAAAATATCCTGCGGGCCAGTATTGGAAACTTAAAAAACATAGTTATTTCCTGCCTTCAGCTATTTTAGTTACTCTTGGGACGTTCACACATTATTGGGAAATGCTCCCTTTATGGTACTCCAGAAACTCCTGGAAGAGCGCCCTGCGTCGCTCTCTGCTCACCGGAACCGGCAAAACTCCCTCCAGAAAAACCCGGTTTTTCTCTATCCTGCGGATGTTCCCCAAGTTCACCAGATAGGACCTGTGGCAGCGCAGAAAGCAGTGGGAGGGGAGCTCCTTCTCCAGATCCCCCAGGTTCATCCGTACCTCTCTGCTCAAAACTTTTCCTCCAGGTTTCTCCGGAGACAGGCACAGCGCCGACGTGTGGGAGAAAGCCTCCGCATAGAGAATACGTCCCACAGGAATTCTCTCCAGTCTGCCCTCCTCCTGCAGCAGCAGAAATGCCTCCTTCTTCTCCACCATCCTCAAGGCTCTGTCCAGCACAGACCACAGTCTCTCTTCCTCCACAGGCTTCACCAGAAAGTGCAGCGCCTGCACGTCGTATCCCCGGCTCATATACTCCGAAAGTCCTGTCACAAAAACGATGGCTGTGCTCTCATTCTCCCGCCGGATTTGTTCCGCCAGCTCCATCCCGTTTATCCCCTGGCCCAGATCAATATCCAGCAAAATCAGATTAAAATCCTTCTCTTTTCTCCAGACTTCCTGAAAGGAAATGCAATCTGTGCAGGAAGAAATCTGCAGTTCCAGCCCCTGGGTCTCCCCCCATCCGCACACCATACGACCCAGGTTCCTGTTCTGAACCGGATCATCCTCACAGACCACCGCTTTCCACAACATCTTTTGTCCTCCTGGTTCCTGTCTCACACGCTTTCTATAACCAGTGCATGAGCAATCCCGGGCACACTCATCCCTTCGTTGAAACTGGTCTTGCTCAGAAGAGCTCCTGTGGGCATAAACAGTACCTTTTTCCAGCTGCCCTCCTGAAGCTGTTTTAATATATAAGCGGACAGGGTTACGGCGCTGCAGCCGCAGCCGCTGCCTCCCGCATGAGTGTCCTGGGTGTCTCCGTCATAGATCTCGATACCGCAGTCCATATACTGTTCCGAAATGTCATACCCCCTGTCCCGGATCAGGTCTGTCAGAACTCTTCGGCCCACTTTTCCCAGGTCCCCTGTGATAATCTTATCATAATCTCCCGGCTGACCTGCAAAGTCAACAAAGTGCTGTTCCAGGGTGGAAGCCGCAGCCGGCGCCATACAGGCCCCCATATTCATTGAATCTTTCAGACCGTAATCCACAATCTTTCCCACTGTAGCCCCTGTAATGCGGGCCCGGGGCTTCATTCCCCCGTCACAGGCATCTCCTGTGAGCACAAAGGCGCCGCTGCCCGTCACCGTCCACGTAGCCGACAGCGGGCGCTGGTTGCCATATTCCAGGGGAAAGCGGAATTCCTTCTCCGCACTGGCAAAATGACTGGAAGTCACTGTCAGCACCCGGTCCGCAAATCCACCCGCAACCGCCATGGTTCCCAGAAGCAGCGACTCGCCACAGGTGGAACAGGCGCCGTACATGCCAAGGAGAGGAATCTGAAAGGACGATATGCCAAAAGATGTGGCGATTGACTGGCCCAGTAAATCTCCTGCAAAGATAAAAGAAATATCTTCCGGCACAAGTCCCGCCTTGTCCAGGGCCAGACCCACCGCCTGTTTCTGAAGGCTGCTCTCCGCCTCCTCCCAGGTCTTGCACCCAAACATATCGTCCTCTCCCACCTTGTCAAACAAAAGTCCCAGGGGGCCATCCCCCTCCTTGGTGCCCACCACACTTGCGCTGTTTAAGATATATACCGGATTATCCGGCTTCACACTGGCTTTTCCCATTTTCTGGTTCATAGATTTTCCTCCAGGCCATAATGTTTAAAGATCAAACATAATGTTTACAATATTTACTACCTAAAACTATTTCTCCTCCACATTATTTCCTGTCATAAAAAAATCTATTCAGAGGTTCTACTGCTGTGCTTCCTCCACTGAAAATACAAGGCTGGAAACCACATACAGCACCTGACCGTTGTACTCCACCCTGGACCAGCCGGTATCCTCGCTCCATCCCGTGCGATGAGCCCTCTCCCCGTAGTTCAATCGGCAGCTGACCGTGGAATCTCCCTGTGAAGTACTGGGCTCTGTTCTCAGATTCGCATACTCTTTGGGAGTAACCCACTCATCACAGTTTTTAAAGACAATCACCCTTCCGTCTGCCGTAGTCAGCTGATTGGGATCGGCTGCCTGGACGGGAGGTGTGTAATTCAAGTCAATGGAAAGGTTCTGTGTCACTGCATAGAGAGTTTGTCCATTATAGTCAATCCTGGACCAGCCAGAATCCTCGTTGATTCCTGTTCTGGCAAGAACTTCCCCGTTCTTGGCCTGGGTCACAATATTTGCCGGATCCTTTGTAGTTGGAGCAGAACGCAGGTTTACCAGCTCCTTAGGCGTCACGGAATCCTGTCTGGCATCAAAAGTCATGGGCTGACTCCCCTGAGATGCGCCGGCTCCTGTTCCTGCCCCAGCCTCCTGACCGGCGCTGTTTCCTGCGCTTCCTTCCGGTTCCTGGCCCGCTCCGGCGCCAGTTCCTGTGCCAGTTTCTGTCCCCGCGCCAGTTCCCGCGCCGCTTCCGGTTTCAGTTCCGGTACCGTTTTCTGCTCCGGTTCCAGTTCCTGTTCCGCTTCCAACATCTGTTCCGGTACCGTTTCCTGCTCCGGTTCCAGTTCCCGCACCGCTTCCTGTTCCGCTTCCAACGCCTGTTCCAGTATCGCTTCCCGTACCTGTTCCGGTACCGTTTCCTCCTCCGGTTCCAGTTCCCGCACCGCTTCCTGTCCCGCTGCCAACGCCTGTTCCAGTACCGCTTCCCGTACCTGTTCCGGTACCGTTTCCTGCTCCGGTTCCAGTTCCCACACCGCTTCCTGTCCCGCTTCCAACGCCTGTTCCAATATCGCTTCCCGTACCCATTCCGGTACCGTTTTCTCCTCCGGTTCCCGCTCCTGTCTCGCTTCCAGCCCCAGTCTCAGGTTCCTGAATATCTTGATCTGCTTCGTGCTCAGGGCTGCTTTCCTTTTCGCTATCCGGCTCGGAACTGGAGCTTATACCCGCGGTGTTTCCCGGTTCCTGACCATTCTCCCCTTCGTTCTCAATACCCGACTCCTGTCCCGCTGCAGAACCCTTCTCACCTTCTTCCCCGCCTTCCAGTCCCTGCGCCATTTCCGAAGAAGGCAGGGACCCGGACCCCTCCGGCTTGTCCGAATGTGTAAACCGCCAAATAATCACACAGATAACCGCAGCGGTCACAGCCAGTCCAAGAAATATCAGTGCCATCATCCAGGGTTTCAGCGGCTCCGTCCCGTTTTCCCTACCCGACGCCCCGCTTTTTTCATCTGTCTCCTCCATGCTCAGCTCATCCAGTTTCTCCGATTCCGTCTGCAGTTTCATATCAATCCTCCCATCCGCTTTCTGACAGCGGCGAACAAAACAGCCGGGCAAAAAGCAGCACTTCCCGCCCGGCATGTCATCAGTTACTTCCTCCTTATTTCTTTAGATGCGCCGCGGCAATTATTGCGCGTTTCTTCCAAATCTTTCACTCTGGGACCGGATTAGATCGGCATCCTCAAAATAATTAATCCTCATGGCACTCTTCACCTGGGACAAGGTCTCAGCAGCCACCTCCCTGGCTTCCTCGCTTCCTTTTTTCAGTATCTCATAGATGGCAGGAATGTCCTTCTCCAGTTCCTTTCTGCGGGTACGTATGGGCTCCAGCAGCTCCTGCATCACATTGTTCAGGAACTTCTTCACCTTCATATCTCCCAGACCTCCCCGCTGGTAGTGAGCTTTCAGCTCATCCAGATCCCCATAATCAGGAAGGTATCTGCCGAAATGTTCAGGTTTGCAGAAAGCGTCAAGATACGTGAACACCGTATTTCCCTCCAGGTGCCCGGGATCACTGACCAGCAAATGCTGAGGATCCGTGAACATGCTCATAACCTTGGCGCGAACCTCATCTGCCGAATCTGCCAGATAGATACAGTTGCCCAGAGACTTGCTCATCTTGGCCTTTCCATCCGTGCCTGGAAGCCTCTTGGAAGCTTCGTTTGCGGCCAAAAGGGCGGAAGGCTCCACCAGCACCGGCGCATAGACCGTGTTAAACTTATGCACAATCTCCCTGGTCTGCTCGATCATGGGAAGCTGGTCATCCCCCACAGGAACCGTAGTTGCCTTAAAGGCTGTGATGTCCGCCGCCTGACTGATTGGATAAGTAAAAAACCCTACAGGTATGCTGGCCTCAAAATTCCGCATCTGGATCTCGTTCTTCACCGTGGGGTTCCGCTGCAGCCTGGCCACAGTCACCAGATCCATATAGTAAAAAGTCAGTTCACACAGTTCCGAGATCTGAGACTGAATGAACATGGTGGACCGGGCAGGATCAAGTCCGCATGACATATAGTCAAGAGCTACCTCGATAATATTCTGCCGTACTTTCTCAGGCTCCTCAATATTATCCGTCAGCGCCTGGGCGTCGGCAATCATGATAAAGGTCCTGCTGTACTCTCCAGAATCCTGAAGCTCCACCCGCCTGCGCAGAGAACCTGCATAGTGGCCCACATGAAGCCTTCCCGTGGGCCTGTCTCCTGTCAAAATGATCTTTTCCATAATGTGATATCTCCTTCATGCCGGGGAAAACGCAAAGTCCAACCCTTCACGCTCTGCCGCACACCCACCCTGGACAAGTCACCGGTTTATTTACAGCATCCCCTGAATATGGCTTATTATAGCATATTTTTTCCAGCAGGCAAACTTTTTCTTTATATGTCACCTACGCTTACTGTACTCTCCGGGCCCCAATCTCCCCGCGGTATATCTCATATGTATTATCGTCAAAAAGCACCCACTTTATCACATCCAACGCCCCCGGATGACTGGAAGTAAACTCCTCCGCCGTCTTTACGGCAATCTGTGCCGCCTCCGCCACCGGAAAACGATAGATTCCCGTGGAGATGGACGGAAATGCGATACTGCGTATCCCATGAGCCACAGCCAGTTCCAGACAGGACCTGTAGCAGGAAGCCAACAGTTCCCGCTCCCCGGAGCCGCCCCCGTTCCAGTGGGGCCCCGGCGTGTGGATCACAGACTCACAGGGCAGATTATAAGCTTTTGTGATCTTTGCACTGCCCGTTCTGCATCCCTTCAACAGACGGCATTCTGCCAGAAGCTCCGGACCGGCCGCCCGATGAATGGCTCCGTCCACGCCTCCTCCCCCCAGCAGACTGGTATTGGCTGCATTCACCACCGCCTGAACATTATGGTTTTGGGTGATATCCCCTTTTACGGCTGTGAGCAGCGTATGGGACCGGGCACCGGAAGGCTCCTCCTTCCAGTGCATATGCACATACTTTCTTATCCAGTCCGGATCCCAGTCAGCACTGGATTTACTTATCCTACAGCCATGATACAAATCATCCGCAAGCTCTATGACAACATCCGCAAGCTCCAGATTCCTCTTCCATTTCTCCTCCAGAGCAGCATATCCAACCAGCGCACCCAGAATATTTCCTGTCACCGCTCCTGTGGAATCGCTGTCACCGCCATGATTTACAGCTGATATTACTCCTGCAGAAAAATCCTTCTGATGACGCAGCGCACAATATATGGCAATACCCAGTGTCTCCTCCGCCACCCAGCCTTCACCGATACGGCGTATGTTGTCAAGGTCACTCTCCGCATTCTCTGACAGTTCCATTGCAAGATCCACAACGCCCTTCAGTTCCTTGAGATGGACATCCCCGGCAAATATCTCCGTCACCGTTTTTTCTGCCTCCAGCACAATCTCCTTCAGCGACATGGAACAGGTCGGATACACAATCCTGTTGAGAATATGCGTCAGCACCGCCGCGGGCATATACCCCAGGGAATGCCCATGGGTCACTGCCGCAATCTGCGCCCCTTCCCAATCCAACAGCTCCATCCTCCTGCCAGGCCCCAGGAGAGCCAGCGGCGCCACCCGCATAACACCTCCGCATCCCTTGCTGTCATTCTGAGATGCTTTCACATAATCTTCCACAGGTTCACTTTCATTTTTCTGCTGGCAAAGGGCGGAGAGACAGGTGTTTCCCGGAGCCCTGCTGCTGTACAGTTCCGGTATATCCAGCAGCCAGGAGATTCCACCGGACCGGTACCCGCGAGCCCGCTTTCTCCCCTGAGAAAAATCCGCCTCCTGGGTACACAGCCAGTCCTGATAAGCCATTGCCACACAGCTCCGAAAACGGCCCCGGATCCCCTGCAGCTTCCCCCTGGTATCCCCCACCAGAAGTCCATTGGCCGTAAACAATGTCATCTGGGTGTCATCCGAGATAAGCGCTTTCCCGCTTTTTTTATCTGTCTCATATGCCCTGATGCCACCTGTCCCGTACTGGGAAAATATCTCTTCCTCAACTAAAAATTCTACCGGATAACCCAGCGCATCTCCCACTGCTCCGCCAAACATACATCCCCGGATCCTATCCTGAATTTCGCCATTCTCTTTCACTGTCATGCCCCCAGTCCATAGTTTTAAAATACTCTCAGTCTTCCTGCAGTTTTCCTTCCAGTCCGTAGACCTCCATCTCATAGATCCTTGCCGCGCTGTCCGTTCCCTGGGCGGGCTTATCCACCACCAGCCTCACATACTGTGCCTCCACCGGCGCAAAGGCGTCCTCTGTCTCACCGGCGGTATTCCCGGTTACGCGCACCGCTTCGTCAAACCTTTCACCGTCCAGGCTCGTGAAGATGGTGTATGCCTCCGTGTTCATATCCTCGCCCTCACCTCCCGCCTGTGCGTGGTACAGCTTCACTCCGCTGACGGTGTGCACCTCTCCCAGATCCAGTGTGAGCTCATGAGGTGCACTTCCCACCGCACACCATTTCCTTGACCTGTCCCCGTCCACGGCAAACTCCGGCCTCTCCTGCTCGTTCACATAGGAATCCGCTTCCACAGCCGCTCCCTGGGACAGAAGAGCCAGTCCCTCTGAAGCCTTTTGCGTGATGACAATATATCCCTCACGGGAGGACTCACCGGTTCCGGCTTCATTTTCCGCCCTGACGGAAACTGCATACACGCCTTCCTTTGAATAGGTGGCCGTGGCCGTATCTCCCTCACTGCTCTCTGTCTCCGCTCCCGGAAATGACCAGGACACTTTACTCACCTCCTGGGAACAGATACTGTGGAAAGCAATGGTCTCCCCCGGCGCTGCCAGAGTCACCTCCGCGGCAAAATCCACTCTTGGCGCCTGGGCATCCGGCCACTCCACGAAAGTCAGGGCACCTTCCCCTTCCTCCCCCAGAATATTCACCGGCACCACCTGGAAAACTGTCTGTTCCATCCCCTGGATCCGGGGCAGCCCATGGACATAAAAGCTGTCCGTGTTAGACACACCCAAAAGGGATCTCCTCCCATCCTCATTGACCCGATACACCTCGAACACATGGGCAGGTCCATCTGCCCCCCAGGCCAGCCGCACTCCCGCATATCTTCCTTCCTGGTCAAACTCGCTGTCCAGCACCTGCAGATCCCGAACCAAAGTCTGTCCCTGGGTTCCTTCCTCCGCCATGGTGATATTGCCCAGTCGCAGCTGCAGGCCTGCCACATCCTGGTCCGCCGTAAGTCTGTAAGAGAGCCCCCGAAGCGTCTTCCCCCCTGCCCCGGACAGATCATAGGACACTGTGGTCCAGGTACTGCCCACTTTCCTGTCCCCCTCCAGCACAAGCTCCGTTCCATCCTCAAAAGACAGCACCGCCTCCAGTGCCACTTCCGCCCCCAGAGCCTTGGCTGTGGTTGTGTATACCATCCTGTCCGCCAGAGGCAGTCCGGCGGCATACAGTTTTATCACGGACGTTTTTCCCTGTTCCATGCTGCCCTGAAGCAGAATACTGCTTCCTCCATAATAGGCATCTCCCATATCCAGGCCTGCCGCAAGCTGGTTCCCTTCCCCATCCTCAATGAGATACCGATATGTGGGCAGAATATCGGAAAGGCTCCGATTGTTCCAGTCCATGCGGCTGATACGCTGACCGTTTTTGTAAAAATCCCTGCCGTTTCCCGTAGAGAAATTGGTCACAAAAGGAAGCTGCGTCACCGCCGTCCGCTCCACAACATAGGTGGATATTCCTCTCCACTGAATGTCTCCCGCAGCCTGTATCTGGGCAGAAGGATCCCCCTGGGCATTTACCCACAGTCTGTTCTCCTTCTGCCAGAACTCTTCCACCGAATCGGAAGCAAAAAAAGCCCAGCTGGGACAGTACAGCCCCAGAGATGTGTGTGTTCCTCCCTCTGGATTTTCAAACAGATTCCACCTGACCATGGTGCCATAACCATTGCTCTGAAGGTCAATACCCGCATAGAGCTCATAAGGATCAATCTCCTGCTGCCGGGCCAGCTCCGCCGAGGACCGCAGCAGCTGACTGGAGACCATTCCTGAGTCCGTCCACCCAAAATTTATAAACATCCCGTCTGCAATTCTGGTTCCGTCCTCCTTTCTCAGAAAGGCCATATTCTTTTTCGTCAGTGCATTCTGCCATTTCATTTTTCCGTCTATTGTCATTGAGTCATAATAGATCAGCTGCAGTTCCGGCGCCTGCTCCTTAAAATAGGCCAGAAACTCCTGCATCCGGGCCCCATGCTCTTCCGTCAGCGGCTCCTGGGCCGTCCCCTCCGTCTCCTGGTTGATAAACCATCCGTCAAATCCATAGACCCGGGCTGCCTCAACCAGTTTGTCAGCCAGAGGATAGCTCCCATCCTTATTCCTGGTCAAAAATGTCTCCAGCCATTCCATCTTTCCCCCATGGTATGTCTGGGGCAGAAACACCGTTCCCAGAACCCTTACCCCGTTCCGGTGCCCTGCATCCACCACATCCGCCCCAGGCGCCGTCACCAGCCCCTCTCCTGCAGAACCTCCCCAGTACACCAGGGTGTCCACATACTGCCAGTATGAGAAAGCGTTCACATCCACCCGGTTCAGTCCATGGGGTGTATTCCCGCTTGTATTCCTGTTCATAATGGATATCGCCATCACTTTTGTATCCCTGTTCTGGGTACTGTTCACCGTCTCGAGCTCTGACAAATCCACACGCTCTGCCAGGGGCACAGTACTCCTGTGAAATCTCAGATCCTCATCTTTTTCCGGCTCCCATGCCAGAAGCTGTTCCGGAAACCAGTACGGCACCTCCGGCCGGCCTTCCATCAGAAAATCCGGATTCTCATTTTCTTCCGTAACCGAATAGAGAGGATCCGCTTCTTCCTCTGCAGAAATCCCGGAGACGTCCGCCTCCCCCTGCTCTGTTTTGGCAGAATTCTCTCTTTCTGAACCCTCTTCTGCCCCGGAAGCGTTCTCTGTCGCTTCTGCTGTTCCTTCTGCTGCCTCTTCCGTTACTGTCTCCGAATGCGTCCCCCCTGCCGCCAGAGACGGATCTGTCCCCTGTGTTTCCTTCCCGCAGGCTCCTAAGCCTGCCAGAAGAAGCGCCGCCAGCATTATACCCCGAATTCTCTTGCTCCACACTTTTTCCCGCATCATCTCTCCTCTTTCTATACCCCCTGTAACACTTGGAAATTGCCAAAACGCTGCTCAACATCCCCTCCCGCTGACAAAGCCCATACCGGGCACAACCATATTCTAACAGAATTTTCTTCCTGTGACAACCAGACTGCTGCTTCCCTGTTCCTATGCACAGGTTAAAAGCGCAGGGTTCCTTTTTCTGCCGCCCTGTGCTATACTGAGTCGAAGATTCTATGCATAGGAGGCCTATCTTTGAGAGAAAAGCAAATGCGTATTGTAGTTAAAGTCGGCACTTCCACACTGACCCATGAATCAGGGGCGCCCAACCTGCGCCGGATGGAACATCTGTCCCGGATTCTCTCTGACCTGAGGGGATCGGGAAAGGAAGTGATCCTGGTATTCTCCGGGGCCATTGCCGCAGGTACAGCCAGGCTGGGCCTGGAGTCACGCCCCAGCCAGCTGCGGATGAAACAGGCCGCCGCCGCCGTGGGCCAGTGCAGGATGATGCATATTTTTGATCAGTTTTTCGCCGAGTATAACCAGACCACCGCCCAGATCCTGCTGACGGAAAATGATGTGGACGATCCAGGAAGGGCCGAACATCTGCGGGGAACTTTTTCCGCCCTGTTGGAGATGGGTGTAATACCCGTGGTTAATGAAAATGAGATCGGAAGAGCACACGTCTGAACTCCAGTCACCGAATACGATC
>CAJUNZ010000097.1 GCA_910587755.1 uncultured Acetatifactor sp.
GCACAGCTCCTTGGGACTGACCACGCTTCCCAGAGAAAGATCTCCCAGAATATCCGCATTGTCAATATGCCCCAGCTTCGTGATCACCTGAGGAACACCCCGGCTGGCGGCGTACAGGGACAGAATCATGTTCTGTTCGTCCAGCCCTGTCATGGACAGAAGCGCATCGCATTCAGCGATTCCCTCCCCTTCCAGAAGAAACTGGCTGCTGGCATCCCCATGGATAAGGCAGGCCTTGGGCAGAAGCGCCGCCAGCTGGCGGCAGCGGTCCTCCTCCCTCTCTATAATCTGGACGGCGATGCCGCTGTTCTCCAGAAGCTTAGCCAGGTAATAGCTGACGCGCCCGCCCCCGCACAGGATCACCCGTTTCACCTTGTGGGTGATGATGCCCAGGTTTTTCAGCAGAACCGCCAGGGTGTTGGTGGAGGCAGTCACAAAGATACGGTCCCCCTCCCGGAGCACAAAAGTTCCGTTGGGAGCCACCGCCTTGCCGCCCCGCAGCACCGCGCAGACCAGTATCTTGCACTTTACAATGCCATACATGTCGTTCAGAGCCACATTGCACAGCTTGCTGCGCCCGTCTATACGCAGCTCCACAATCTCCACCCGCCCCTTAGTAAAAGTCTCCCTCTTCAAAAAGCCCGGGTATTTCAGCAGCCTCTCAATCTCCGTGGCCGCCTGCCGCTCCGGGTTGATGGTCATGGACAGGCCAAACATCTCCCTCATGGCGTAGATCTGATCCGTATAGTCCGGGTTGCACACCCTGGCGATAGTGTGGATCCTGGGATTCAAGCCATGGGCCGTCATACAGCACAACAGATTCACCTCATCTGCCCCGGCCATGGCAATGAGCAAATCCGCCTCCTTCACCCCGGCCTGGAGCAGTATCTGCATGGAGGCACAGTTTCCCTGCACCACCATGATATCATAGCGTTCCTCACTGGACTCCAAAACCTTTAAGTTGAAGTCAATCAATGTAAGGTCTTCCCCCTCGGCAGACAGCTGGCGAACCAGGGCGGCCCCCATCTTCCCATTGCCGGCAATTATTATCCTCACGACTGTCAATCCTCTGCTTTCTTTTTTACGTCAACCCAAAACCTGCGAAACTAAATGATCCTGCGCACGGCCAGAATGGTCCTGTACCCTGCCCGGCTGACTTTGATTCCCCCGCTGGGATAGGGACGGCTGTTGCTGGCGTGAACAATCAGGTCTCCGCCGATATAAATTCCCACATGTCCGTCATAGCAGATCAGATCCCCCGGCTGGGCGTTGGAATAATTCACGCCCGTGCCTGCGCTCCTCTGCTGGGTGGAAGTCCTGGCAAGACTGTACCCGAACTCGCTGTACACTCTGTAAGTAAAGCCGGAACAGTCGGCTCCCCCGGTAAGGCTTGTGCCCCCTGCCACATAGGGTCCTCCTATGTACTGGCAGGCAAACTTGGCAATCTTCTTCCCCAGGTCGCTTCCCGAGGCAGCGTCGATCACCGCCGTATAATTTGTGGGGGTGTAGGTGGCATTGGCCGCATTGGAAGAGTTGGAAGAGTTGGAAGAATTCGCCGCCTTCTGAGCCTCCTGCAGCTGCTTCAGCTTCTGCTGGTCCTGCTGCAGCAGTTTCTTGGCCACCGCCGCCTCCTGTCTTGCCCTCTGAATCTCCGCCTCAAAGTTAGCGGACTCCTGTCTCTTCCTGGCGAGCATGGTATCCAGACCGGCCTTCTGGGTCTCCAGCTCAGCCCTGTCCGCCTGCAGCTGCTGCCTCTCCGCCACCAGGAGCTGCTTTGTGTCCTCCAGGGCCGTCTTTTCTTCCTCCAGAAGATTCCAGAGCGCCTGGACCTGGTCTTTGGTCTCAATGTACTCCGTGAGCACCGTCTGCTCATACTCGCACACTTTTTCAATGCGGTCCATCTGATTCAGGAAATCGGCCAGCCCCTTTCCCTCCAGAAGGGCATCCAGGTAGGAACTCTCCCCCCGCTCATAGATCAGCCTTGCACAGGCCGCCATGTTCTTCCTGTGATTCTCCTCCCGAAGGACGGCCTCCTCATATTCCGCCTCGGTTTCGGTGATCTGATGCTCTTTCCAGTGGATCTCGTCCTCCATGTGGGTGATCTCCTGCTCCTTGGCGGTGATCTCATCTTCCTTCATGCCAATGCTGGCCATGGTGTTGACAATCTCTGCATTCAGATCATCAATCTGTTCCTGGATCAGATCCTGCTCGTCCTCAAGCCCCATGATCTCACCCGTGATCTCATTCAGATGCCTCTGATCTTCCTCGATCTTGTCCTGAATGTCCTTCATGGATGTGGCCTCAGCGCTCAAAGGGTTCCACAGGCATCCCAGTGTCAGAGAACCTGCCAGTCCGCAAGTCACTATGCAGTTTAATAATGGTCTGTATTTTTTTCTCATGAGCAAAGCATATCACACTTCCTGTCAGTTTTCATCTTAAATAATCTTAAGGAACTTCACACAAATCACAGTTCACAGTTTTTGACTGTTCTGGGGAAAGGTATCACATCCCGAATGTTACTCATGCCCGTAAGATACATGACACATCTCTCAAATCCCAGGCCAAATCCCGCATGCCTCACAGATCCGTACCTGCGCAGATCCAGGTAGAAGCCATAGTCCTCTTTTCTCATCCCAAGCTCCTCCATTCTGGCCTCCAGCACTTCCAGTTTATCTTCCCTCTGGCTTCCCCCGATGATCTCCCCAATGCCGGGCACCAGGCAGTCCATGGCAGCCACAGTCCTGCCGTCCTCGTTTAATTTCATGTAGAAGGCTTTGATCTCCTTGGGGTAATCCGTCACAAACACCGGGCGCTTGAACACTTCCTCCGTCAGATACCTCTCATGCTCCGTCTGCAGGTCACAGCCCCAGGACACCTTATATTCAAAAGCGTCGTTGTGCTTCTCCAGGATCTCCACGGCCTCCGTGTAGGTCACATGGGCAAAGTCGGAACCTGCCACATGAGCCAGGCGATCCAGAAGCCCCTTGTCCACAAACTGGTTGAAAAACGCCATCTCCTCCGGGGCGTTCTCCATCACATAGGCGATCACATACTTCAGCATGCTCTCTGCCAGCATCATATCATCCTTCAGATCTGCAAAAGCCATCTCCGGCTCAATCATCCAGAATTCAGCCATATGCCGGGGAGTGTTGGAGTTCTCCGCCCGGAAAGTGGGGCCAAACGTATAGACATTCTTAAAGGCAAAAGCATAGGTTTCCGCGTTCAGCTGGCCGCTGACGGTAAGGTTTGTGGGCTTTCCGAAGAAATCCTGGGAATAGTCTGTCTTTCCCTCCCCGGTTTTGGGCACATTGTCCATGTCAAGGGTAGTGACCTGGAACATCTCCCCCGCCCCCTCGCAGTCGCTACCTGTGATCAGGGGCGTGTGAACATACACAAATCCCCTCTCCATAAAAAAGCTGTGGATGGCGTAAGCCGCCAGGGAGCGCACCCGGAACACTGCCTGGAACGTGTTGGTCCTGGGGCGCAGGTGCGAGATGGTGCGCAGATACTCAAAAGAGTGACGCTTTTTCTGCAGAGGATATTCCGCCGTGGAAGCTCCCTCCACAGTCACTTCCCTGGCCTGCATCTCAAAAGGCTGCTTTGCCTCGGGGGTGGCCACAATCTCTCCCCGGACGATCACAGCCGCCCCCACGTTGACCCTGCGAATCTCCTCAAAATTGGCCAGGCCATCCCCGTACACCACCTGAAGAGTCTCAAAAAACGTGCCGTCATTGAGAACCAGAAAGCCGAAATTCCTGGAATCCCTGTTGCTCCTGACCCATCCTCCCACGGTCACTTCCCTGCCTGCAAAGTCTTCCCGCTTCCGGTACAGCTCCTTGATCTGTGTCAAATCCATCATCATACCTCCCTGATTGCTTCCATCAATTTATGTGCCATATGCTGCCATAACTGCTGTTGAAACGCTGCGCGTTTTTGTGCGGCTGCCTGTCTCACTCTGTCACATCCGTATTTTGTATCAGAAAATCCAACACCTTTTCACACATGAAATAATTGCGGTATTCCTCCCTGTCAAACTCCTCCAGCAGCGCCTCCACGGATCCCCGCCCGGATGTCTGGGCGTACTGCTCCAGCTTTTCCTGCAGCTCCTGGTCATCCACGGTCAGCTCCTCCCTGTTGGCCACAGCCTGCAGCGCAAGCTCCTGCCTGGCCTGCAGCTGCGCCGAGGCAGTCACATACTCCTGGCTTCCCATATTGTAATAGTAATTTGTGAACACATCCGGCGTAACCCCGCTCTCTGCAGCCGCCTTTTCCAGGCTTGTATTGGTGATCTGCCTGTAAGAATCCAGAAATTCTTCCGGCAGCTCCTCAAAAGTGCTCCTCTCCATCAGCTGCTCCAGAACCGCCGTCTGGAGATTGTAGCGGTATCCCGCCTGGGCATCCGCTTCCAGGTAGTCCCGCACATACTGCCGCAGTTCCTCCACGGTGCCCGCCTCCTGCACTCCCAGAGAAGCCACAATACTGTCCTGCATTTCCTCCACCCTGGGCAGGATATAGTTTACCGTTACGGTAAATACCACTTCCACCCCTGCAAGATCCGCATTCTGATACCCTTCCGGGAACGTCAGGGGAAGCTCCACGGTCTCCCCCGGAACCACCCCTACAAGTCCTTCCTCAAATCCTGGGATAAACTGGCCTGAGCCGATGGTCAGAGCCGATCCTGACGCCGTCCCTCCCTGAAAGGCCACCCCGTCCTGCTTTCCCTCATAGTCTATGATCACCGTATCTCCCACTTCCACAGGCCGATCCATAACCCCGCCGTTGTCTGCGGTAACATACCTATGATAAAGAGCCAGCAGCAGTTCCTCCACCTGGGCCTCCTCCACCGCAGGCTGGACCACAGAGACACTGAGACTGCCGTAATCCCCCAGGGTGACATAGCGCTCCACATCCATCACGCCAAGAGTCCTGTTCGTGGCAGGATCCTTGCCGCAGCCCCCAAGAAGAACCGACGCCAGCAATATCACTCCCGCCAGGAACCCTCCCGTCTTTTTCCTCATATAAATCCTCCATGTCTCCGGAACAGACTTTTCCCGCCCGTAATTCTTATCGTTCTACTATACCACATCACTCTGCCAATGGAAAGTACTTTCTGAAAAGGTTTTCCGGCGCCGGAAAAGGCCGGAAAACCCTTCTTCTTCACATTTTGCCACAATTTTAGTTGCTTATCCATGCGCACCTGTGTTAAGATAAGATTATGAATGGATACTTAGGAGGCTGAATGAAATGAGACCATGGATGATCGTATTGATTACTGTTGCCGTAGTGCTTATCGTGGCGGTGGTGGTGCTGTATTTTCTAGGAAAAAAGGCCCAGAAAAAGCAGGCTGAGCAGCAGGAGATGCTGGAGGCGAACAAGCAGACCGTTTCCATGCTGGTCATTGACAAAAAACGAATGAAGCTGCGGGAGGCGGGACTGCCCCAGGTCGTCCTGGACCAGACTCCAAAGCTGATGCGCGGCTCCAAACTGCCGATCATCAAGGCCAAAGTGGGACCCCAGATTATGTCCCTCATATGCGATGAAAAAATCTTTGAATCCGTCCCTGTGAAAAAAGAGGTAAAAGCCGTGGTAAGCGGCATCTATGTTCTGGGGGTAAAAGGACTGCACGGCAAAAAACAGGCTGAGGCGGTTCCCCCTAAGAAAAAAGGACGTTTCCGCCAGGCTCTGGAGGCTGCCCGGGAAAAGGCAGGAGCAAAACCTTTAAAATAATGTAAGATAACTGCTGCGCCCTGAAGTCGAGGATTCGAGTGTCAGGGCTGCTTTTTACCTTCCGTTTTCTCCCTGTAAAATTCCTGCAGGGCAGAAAACCGGGCTGAATTTCAAAAAATCTAAAAATCGGGATTGAGACTATGAAAATTTATCAGATAAAAGCGCATGCTAAGATCAATCTGGGCCTGGATGTGACAGGAAAGCGGCAGGACGGATACCACCTGGTAAAAATGGTCATGCAGGCCATAGATCTGTGCGACCTGGTGACTCTGGAGAAAACCGGGGAAGGCATCACCCTCACCTGCGATTCCAAAGAGATCCCCCTGGGAGAGGACAATCTGGCCTTCCGGGCCGCCATGCTGATGAGGAAAGAGTACCATATCCCTCTGGGGGTACACATCCACCTGGAGAAGAAGATCCCCATGGCGGCAGGGCTGGCAGGGGGAAGCACAGACGCCGCCGCCGTTATAAAGGGGATCTGCCGCCTTTTTGACCTGGATATCCCCCTGGCCCGGCTGATGGAGCTGGGCTTGCAGCTGGGAGCGGACATCCCCTTCTGCCTTGTGGGCGGAACCACCCTGGCAGAGGGTATCGGGGAAAAAATCACTCCCCTGGCCCCCCTGCCCCACTGCCATATCCTGTTGGCAAAGCCGGAGGCCGGCGTGTCCACAAAATATGTGTACGAGCATCTGGACGCCCAGGTTCTCCAGAAGCATCCGGACATTGACGGCATGGCAGCGGCCCTCTGCCAGAGCAGCCTGCAGGGAGTCCTGGACCGGCTGGAAAATGTTCTGGAGACCGTCACCATCCCCGCCCTCCCCGTCATAGACGCCCTCAAGGCCAGGATGCTCTCCCTGGGAGCGGCGGGCAGCCTTATGAGCGGCAGCGGCCCCACGGTCTTTGGCATATTCCCGGCAGGACAGGAAGCCCAGGCCAGGGCCGCCCTGGAACAACTCACCCGGGAAGGCCAGGCCAGGCAGGTATTTCTGACCAGACCCACAGGCCCCTTTTGACGCCTGCGGGCAGACAATTCCTTATGCACCCTGATTGGAGAGAGGGACTATATGAAAATATCCATGCAGGCGGATCTTCCCCTCCGCGACCTCGTTTTCAATACCCTGCGCCAGGCGATCCTGACCGGTGAGCTGAAACCCGGCGAACGTCTGATGGAGATTCACCTGGCTGACAAGCTGGGCGTAAGCCGCACCCCCATCCGGGAAGCCATCCACAAGCTGGAGCTGGAAGGGCTTGTGACCATGATCCCCAGGCATGGAGCCGCCGTATCCCAGATCACGGAGAAGAGCATGAGCGACGTGCTGGAGGTAAGGCGCGCCCTGGACGCCCTCTGCGCGGAACTGGCCTGTGACCGGATCACGGAAGGAGAACTGGAGGCTCTGCGGGAAGCCTGCGCTGCCTTTGAACAGCGCGTGGCAGAGGGGGATGCAAGGAAAATCGCCCAGGCAGATGTGGCGCTTCACGGCATCATCGTCCAGGCCACCGGCAACCAGCGCCTGATCCAGCTGGTCAACAACCTGTCGGAACAGATGTACCGGTATCGTTTTGAATATATCAAGGACACAAGCCAGCATCAAACTCTGGTGGATGAGCATAGAATTATCTATGAGAGCATTGTGGGCAAGGACAAGGAGACTGCGGCAGCGGCCGCCAGGACCCACATCGACAACCAGAAAAAAGCCATTATCCGCCGCATCCGCCTGGACAGGGCAGAGGAAGACGGCGGAAAAGGTGTATAAACCGGTTTTTTCACGGCAATACTCCCGGAAAAAGGAAATGAGGGATATTGCATGAAAAAGAAATGGCTTGTACTTCGTGTTGCGGCGGGCCTGTGGGCCGCCCTGGGCTGGTGGGGGCTGATCTATCCCGAGCTGACCCTGACTCCGGATACTGTGAACATATACAGGGAGGATGAAAACGGGGAGCTGTGCGCCCTGCCGCGGGAATGGAGCTTTGAGGACGGACTTTACCTGGAACTCCTGAGCGCACCCCCTGAAAAGATCACCCTCCGCAGCAGGCTGCTCACAAATCTCAACTTGCTTTGGGAGGCATTGCATGAAAAAGATGGAACTGAATAAAGAGCTGCTGAAAAAAGACGCCCCCATCGGGGTTTTTGACTCCGGTGTGGGCGGACTTACTGTGGTCCGGGAGATCATCCGGCAGATTCCCAACGAAAAAATCATCTACTTTGGAGACACTGCCCGGGTTCCCTATGGGAGCAAATCCCGGGACACTGTGACACGTTTTTCGGAACAGATTGTAAGATTTCTGCGCACTTTCCAGGTGAAGACCATTGTGGTGGCCTGCAACACCGCCAGCGCCTATGCTCTGGAGGCCCTGGAGCAGGAATCCGACATTCCCATAATAGGCGTGGTCAGGCCGGGGGCCAGAACGGCGGCGGAGGTCACAAGGAACGGACGAATCGGGGTTATCGCCACCGAGGCCACCATAGGAAGCCAGATCTACTCCGAGTACATAAAAAAGCTGAAACAGAATGTCACCATCTACGGCAAGGCATGTCCCCTGCTGGTGCCTCTGGTGGAGGAAGGGCTGCTGGAGGATCCCGTCACCGAGGAGATTGCCAGAAGGTACCTGTCGGAGCTGATCGACATTGACATCGACACCCTCATCCTGGGCTGCACCCACTACCCCCTGGTCCGCTCCACCCTGGGCCGGATTATGGGGCCGGAAGTGACCCTGGTAAACCCTGCCTACGAGACGGCGAGAGAGTTAAAGGAGCTATTGGCAGGGCTGGATCTGCTCAACAGCCAGACCCCCGCCCTGGGAAGCAACCGTTACCAGTTCTATGTCAGCGACATGGCGGAAAAGTTCCTGCGTTTTGCCAACTCCATCATCAAGTACGGCATTCTCTCCGCCAGAGCCATAAACATTGAAGCCTATTGAGTCCAGCCCTCTGAACACAGGAGAAAGGACCTGAAAATGAAAAAAGTTATGGTGATCGTCACCGGCACGCAGCGGGGAGAGGACGGCAGTGAGACCGTTGTGGAAACCAGGGCCCAGGGCGCATACTATGAAAGGGACGGCAGCCACTATCTCCTCTACCAGGAACCAGGGGAGGATGGAGGTGTTCCCTGCAGAAATCGTCTGAAATTAACCGGATCCACCCTGGAGCTCACCAGACGGGGGGAGGGCAGCTCCCATATGATTTTTGAGCCCGGCAGAACCCATGCTGCGGACTATGCCACTCCCTTTGGTTCTCTGAAAATGGATGTATCCGCCAGATGGGTGGAATCCTCTCTTCAGGAGGATGTTCTGGAGATCCGGGCAGACTATTTTCTCACTTCCCAGGACAGTCTTGTCAGCGACTGTCTTCTCCACATCCGGGCGGAAGGCTGCGGCGCCTGAAAACCAGCCTTCTGCCTCACTGATTATTTCCATAAATATCCTGGCCCCGCTAAACATTTTTCCTCTCCATGCCGAAATAACTTATATCACAATCATGGATGATGTTGCCCTGGTGCTCTGTGCCGACGGCAAAAAAGCCCCGGCGCCGCCAGAGGCGAAAATGGGCGTTCATTCGTCAGAAGGAGGATTACTATGAGTGTAAATGGAGTTACATCAAGCCAGACCGCTGCTGCCTACAGCTATTCTGCTGCAGAGAACACAAAGGTTGACACCACCGCTGCGGAAAATGCGGGATCCAGCGCAGGGAGCAGTTCCAAACCCGCAGATACAGGTGTCGTTTATGAGCCTTCCAAAACGGAGGCTGTTTCCGCGCCGAAGACTTACAAGCCTGACACGAACCTGATCAACAAGCTGAAAGCCGATGCGGACGCACGGATTTCACAGATGCGCAGCCTGGTTGAGAAGATGATGGCCGGACAGGCAAACACCTACGGCAAGGCAAATGATATCTGGTCTTTCCTGAGCAAGGGCAACTTCACTGTGGACCCGGCTACCAGGCTTCAGGCCCAGGAGGACATTGCCGAGGACGGTTACTGGGGCGTAAATCAGACCTCAGACAGGATCATTGATTTTGCCAATGCCCTCACAGGAGGCGATCCTGACAAAATTGAGGATATGCGCAGTGCTTTTGAGAAGGGCTTCAAGAAGGCTTCCAAGACCTGGGGCTCCGACCTGCCCGACATCTCCCAGCGCACCTACGATGCGGTGATGGAGAAATTCGACAAGATGGCGGAAGAGGCCAAGAAAAACACTACTACCACTCCGACTACCCCTGAGAGCACCGACAAGGAAGCAGTCAGATAACACCCACAGACATACCAAAAGGCTTTCGCACTCTGATGCGAAAGCCTTTTTCGTTCCCAAATCACCAGTCTCTCTGCTGCAAAACGTGGTCTGTTATCTCAGGTCAGCTCAAATGCTGCCCTTTACGATGAGAAGTTTCTGCCCAGGCTTCACCTCGTCGCTGTCCAGGGCGTTCAGCTGCCGCAGCCCCTCCACGGGCACATAGTACTTCTTCCCGATATTCCACAGGTTATCCCCTTCCTTCACCATATAGATGACCATCCCCGGAAGACTGCTCATTCTGCCGCTGTCAAGCTCTGACACGCTCACCTGGGTGATCAGCTCCACGGGCACGCTCTTGAAG
>CAJUNZ010000098.1 GCA_910587755.1 uncultured Acetatifactor sp.
GTATTATCGGTGCGGGCACCATGGGTGCCGGAATCGCACAGGCATTTGCCATGACCGAGGGCTATGAGGTTTGCCTATGCGACATTAAGCAGGAGTTTGCCGACGGCGGCAAGGCCAGGATTCTGAAGAACCTGAACTTCCTGGTGAGCAAGGAGAAGATCACCCAGGAGAAGGCGGACGCCATTTCTGCCAAGATTGCTACCGGTCTCAAGGATATCTGCACGGACTGTGACCTGGTGATCGAGGTTGCGCCTGAGAATATGCAGATCAAGAAGAGCACCTTCAAGGAGCTGCAGGAGATCGTGAAGCCCGAGTGCATCTTTGCCACCAATACCTCTTCCCTCTCCATCACCGAGATCGGCGCAGGCCTTGACAGGCCTATGATCGGCATGCACTTCTTCAACCCTGCCGACAGGATGAAGCTGGTGGAAGTGATTGCAGGCGCCAACACACCCGATGACCTGGTGGAGAAGATCAAGAACATTTCCACGGAGATCGGCAAGACACCCGTTGAGGTGAAGGAAGCTCCTGGTTTTGTGGTAAACAGGATCCTGATCCCCATGATCAATGAAGCCATCGGCATCTATGCAGAGGGTATCGCCAGCGTGGAGGACATTGACACCGCCATGAAGCTGGGCGCATCCCATCCCATGGGACCTCTGGCCCTGGGAGATCTGGTGGGCCTTGACATTGTGCTTGCCATCATGGAAGTGCTTCAGAACGAGACCGGCGACTCCAAGTACCGCCCTCATCCCCTTCTCCGGAAGATGGTGCGCGCAGGCAAGCTTGGCAAGAAGACTGGAATCGGCTTCTACGATTACAGCAAGAAATAAGCAGGACAGAACGCGGAACCGCCGCCCGGGTGTGGTGGTTCCGTGTCCTGTGCCCGGAGTATGACAGGTTTCGGAGGAGATAGTTTCTTCCGTGACAGTCTCTCAGCGGTCAGGCAGGCCCGGGGCGGCAGTCTGACAGGGGACGCTGCAGAAGGGCCGGGCAGTTTTAACCGGCAGAAGGGCCGGGGTTCTGGATAATGATGGAAAACGGGAATCCGGACATTTGTTTCGGATTCCGGCCGGTGGGATGCCGGAATTCAAGAGTATAAATGGAGGAATGTAAATCATGGATTTTACACTGCGGAAAGAGCATGAAATGGCACGCACTCTTTTCAGGGAGTTTGCCGAGAAAGAAGTTAAGCCTCTTGCCCAGGAGGTGGACGAGACAGAAGAGTTCCCCAGGGGAACAGCTGAGAAGATGGCAAAGAACGGCTTTTTGGGAATTCCTGTTCCCAAGGAGTACGGCGGACAGGGCTGTGATCCTCTGACCTATGTGATGTGTGTGGAGGAGCTCTCCAAAGTCTGCGGCACCACGGGCGTAATCGTATCCGCTCACACTTCCCTCTGCTGCGATCCCATTATGACTTTCGGAACAGAAGAGCAGAAGCAGAAGTATCTGGTTCCCCTTGCAAAGGGTGAGAAACTTGGCGCTTTCGGTCTTACCGAGCCCGGCGCAGGCACGGATGCCCAGGGACAGCAGACCAAGGCTGTGCTGGACGGAGATGAGTATGTGATTAACGGCTCCAAGATTTTCATCACCAACGGTAAAGAGGCGGATGTGTATGTGATCTTCGCCGTCACCGGGGTGATTGAGAAGAGGGGCAGGAAGATCAAGGAGATCACCTCCTTTATCGTGGAGAAAGGTACTCCTGGCTTCACCTTCGGCACCAAGGAGAAGAAGATGGGTATCCGCGGATCTTCTACCTATGAGCTGATCTTTACCGACTGCCGCGTTCCCAAGGAGAACATGCTGGGCAAGATCGGACAGGGCTTTAAGATTGCCATGCACACTCTGGACGGCGGCCGTATCGGTATTGCCGCACAGGCTCTGGGAATCGCAGAGGGTGCTCTGGAGAGAACCATCGCTTACACCAAGGAGAGGAAGCAGTTCGGCAAGTCCATCGCCGCACAGCAGAACACCCAGTTCCAGCTGGCTGATATGGCCACCAAGGTTCAGGCGGCACAGCTTCTGGTTTACAAGGCTGCCATAGCGAAGGCTACCCAGAAAGAGTACGGTTTTGAGGCCGCTCAGGCGAAGCTTTACGCCGCTGAGGTTGCCATGGAAGTTACCACCAAGGCAGTACAGCTCCACGGCGGTTATGGCTACACCAGGGAGTACGATGTGGAGCGCATGATGCGCGATGCCAAGATCACAGAGATCTATGAGGGCACCAGCGAGGTTCAGCGCATGGTTATCAGCGCAGCACTTTTGAAGTAATCCTGAGGGACAGGGTTCCGAGAGAGGGGATCCTGGAAGGGCCGGAAGTATTTCAGCAGTGCCCGGCTTCGGGCAGCGGCATGATTATATAAGAAAATAAGGAGTGAAAATACAATGAAAGTTGTTGTTTGTATCAAGCAGGTTCCTGATACCAAGGGCGGCGTCAAGTTCAATCCCGACGGTACCCTGGACAGGGCAGCCATGATGACCATTATGAACCCCGACGACAAGGCAGGACTGGAGGCAGCGCTCCGGCTGAAAGATCAGTACGGCGCGGAAGTTACCGTCCTGACCATGGGACTTCCCAAGGCGGAGGATGTGCTTCGTGAGGCAATGGCCATGGGTGCTGACAAGGGCGTTCTGGTGACGGACAGGGTGCTTGGCGGCGCTGACACCTGGGCTACTTCCCAGACACTGGCAGGCGCACTGCGCAATATGGAGTATGACCTGATTATTACCGGACGTCAGGCTATCGACGGCGACACCGCACAGGTTGGTCCCCAGATCTCCGAGCATCTGAATATTCCTGTGATCTCCTACGCACAGAACCTGAGAATCGAGGGGGACAGTGTGATTGTGGAGCGTCAGTATGACGACAGGTATCATGTGCTGAAGGCAAAAATGCCCTGCCTGATCACTGCACTGGCAGAGCTCAACGAGCCCAGGTACATGACTCCCGGTGGAATCTTCGACGCATACAAGGCGGAACTGACCGTATGGGGAAGAGCTGACCTGAAGGATGTGGAGGACTCCAACCTGGGTCTGAAGGGTTCTCCCACCCAGATCGCAAAGGCTTCCGATAAGGTCAGGAAGGGCGCCGGCGAGAAAGTGGCTCTGGATCCTGCAGAGGCTGTGGACTATATCGTTGACAAGCTCAAGGTGAAACATGTTATCTAGTATGTTCCACAACAATTACCACTATCTTTCAAACTTTGAAATATATGCCTGTCACAGGCAGGCGAGGAGGTAAAACAATGAACTTAGAAGAATATAAAGGCGTATTTGTCTTTGCGCAGCAGGTGGACAATTGCGTCAACAGCATCGCTTTCGAGCTGATCGGCAAAGGCAAGGATCTGGCGGCGGATCTTGGTACAGAGGTTACTGCTGTCCTGGTGGGAAGCGGCGTGAAGGGTCTGGCAGATGAACTGGCAGAGTACGGCGCTGACAGGGTTATCGTGGTAGATGATCCTGAACTGAAGGAGTACAGGACGGAGCCCTATGCACATGCACTGGCTTCTGTCATTGAGAAATATAAGCCTGAGATCTTCCTGGTGGGCGCAACGGCAATCGGCCGTGACCTGGGCCCCCGTGTGTCCGCAAGGATACATACCGGCCTGACGGCAGACTGTACACAGCTTGACATCGGTGACTTCCCCTTGAACCCCATGCCTGGCAAGGAGCAGAAGCACAACCAGCTGCTGATGACCCGCCCTGCTTTCGGCGGCAACACCATCGCTACCATCGCCTGCCCTGACTTCCGTCCTCAGATGGCAACGGTTCGTCCCGGCGTTATGCAGAAAAAGGACAGGCAGGCCGGCGCCAAGGCCAATGTGGAGGAGTTCAATCCTGGATTTACACCCAACAACAACTATGTGGAGATCCTGGAAGTGGTGAAGGCAGTGTCCGAGACCGTTGACATTATGGATGCGAAAATCCTGGTGTCCGGCGGCCGTGGAATGGGCGGAGCCGAGAACTTCAAGATCCTGGATGACCTGGCAGAAGTTCTGGGCGGAACCGTGAGCTGCTCCCGTGCCGTGGTTGACGCAGGCTGGAAGCCCAAGGATCTGCAGGTAGGCCAGACCGGCAAGACTGTGCGCCCCAACGTGTATTTTGCAGTGGGTATCTCCGGCGCCATCCAGCACCTGGCAGGTATGGAGGAGTCCGATATCATCATTGCCATCAATAAGGATGAGACGGCTCCCATCTTTGATGTGGCAGACTATGGTATTGTCGGCGATCTGAATAAGATCGTTCCCGCTCTCACCGAGAAGCTGCGCGCGGAGATGGCAAACAAGAACTAAGGGAACATTCCTTAAATGTTATGACTCCCATGAACCTGGACGGAGGATTCCTCTGGGTTTGTGGGAGTTTTTTATACCTCTGTCAGGTGCGGGAAGAGCAGTCCGGGGGCGGAGAAGTTATATTCCCAGTAGTGGGAAGAGCAACCTGGGAGCAGTCCGGGGGATGAAACAAAGTTTTTCTCTGAGAGGAAGAGGAAGTGCAGGGGGCACAGGAGAAGCTGAAACACAGGGAGGGGAGAAATGAGAAGAAATGTAAGCCTGGAAGAGATTTCCGACGGAAATCTCTATGGGGAAAATGATATGGTGAAGGCGGACTGCCAGGGCTGTCAGGGATGTTTTCAGTGCTGTGTGGGTATGGGTAAATCGGTCATACTGGATCCCTATGACCTGTGTCGGCTGCAGCAGGGGCTGGGCAAGGGGATGGAAGAGTTTCTGGCGGAGGGAGTATTGGAGCTGAACGTGGTGGACGGGGCCGTGCTGCCCAATCTGAAAATGGTGGGAAAGGAAGAACGCTGTGCTTTCCTGAACGGGGAGGGAAGATGTGACATTCATCAGTTTCGCCCCGGCATCTGTCGGCTTTTTCCCCTGGGACGCTATTATGAGGAGGGGGATTTCCGCTACTTTCTCCAGACAGGGGAGTGCAGGGCCCCTGTCCGCTCCAAGGTAAAGGCGGGAAAATGGATCGATACTCCTGACAGAAAGCGATACCATGACTATATCTGCAGCTGGCATTTCCTGCTGAAACAGCTGGAGACGGCAGGGGTGGGTGCAGACGCGGAGAATGCAGGTATGGACAGGGCAAAGGAACTTAATATGGCCCTGCTGCAGATTTTCTTTATGCGCCCCTATGAGACAGGGAAGGACTTTTATGAGCAGTACAGCATGCGGGAGAAGGAGTTCCAGGGCATGCTTTTCCCTGCAAATTGCTTGCGTTTTGTCTGAAACTAAGATATAGTAACAAATAAGTAAGATAAATTGAGGTGAAAACATGAATTCATTTGATATTATCGGCCCTGTGATGGTGGGACCATCCAGTTCCCACACGGCGGGAGCAGTCAAAATCGGCAATATTTCCCGAAGACTTCTGGGGGGGACGGTGAAGAAGGCGGATATCTTTTTTCACGGTTCCTTCCTTGCCACAGGGAAGGGACATGGAACGGACAGGGCCCTGGTGGCCGGGCTCATGGGTTTTGGGGTGGACGATCCCCGGATTGCGGACAGTTTCCGATATGCCAAGGAGGCGGGAATGGAGTGCTGTCTTTCCGGCATTGATCTGGGAGATGTGAATCCTAACTCCGTGAAGCTGCTTTTGAGCGGGGAAGAGGGCCAAAGCATTGAGATTGTGGCTGCCTCCGTGGGGGGCGGCGCCATCCGTATTCTGGAAATTGACGGACTTCCGGCAGATTTTTCCGGAGATTACCCCACTCTTGTGGTTCAAAATGTGGACCAGCCCGGGCATGTGACAGAGATCACATCCATGCTGGGACACAAGTCTATCAACATTGCCACCATGAAACTGAATCGCTCTTCAAAAGGTGGGAATGCTGTCATTGTGGTGGAATGTGATCAGGAAGTGCCTGCGGATGCCGTCCGGTGGCTGGCCCATTTGGAAGGAATCTTAAAGGTCACATATCTAAGTTTATCAGGCGAAGCCTGATAAACTTAATTTAGCAGGTGAAGCCTGACAGGCTTAATTTAGCAGGTTTTAAAATAGGTGGTGGAGGAAGCAGGATGTATCAGTCATTTCAGGAAATAATCAGAATAGAAAAGAGCTTTGGATTGAGCTTCTGGGAAGTCATCAGGGAGAATGACACCAGGGAGATGGATATCACGGCGGAGGAAGCACTTCGGCGGATGGAAAAAATGTACGACGCCATGAGGGAAGCTGACAAGGCTTATGACCCTTCTCTCTCCTCTGCCAGCGGCCTGGCAGGGTGCGATGGAGAGAGGATTGCGGCGGCCCGCCGGGAGGGAACTCTGCTCTGCGGTTCATTCCTGGGGCTTGTGATGGAAAAAGCTGTCAAGATGGGAGAGTCAAACGCCTGTATGAGGCGTATTGTGGCGGCGCCTACAGCGGGTTCCTGCGGGGTGGTTCCTGCGGTTTTCCTGTCATTGGAGGAGGAAAAAGGATATTCTAAGGAGGAAATGGTGAAGGCTCTTTATGTCAGCGCGGGCATTGGGGGCGTCATAGCCCAGAGGGCCAGCATCTCAGGAGCCGCAGGGGGATGTCAGGCGGAGATCGGTGCCGCTTCCGCTATGGCGGCAGGGGGAACAGCATTTCTTCTGGGAGGTGATGGGGAGGCAATCTCTCATGCCGCCGCTCTCGCGATGAAGAACCTTCTGGGCCTGGCCTGTGATCCGGTGGCCGGTCTGGTGGAAGTTCCCTGTGTCAAGAGAAATGTGATTGGAGCTGTGAATGCCCTCACATCTGCCGATCTGGCCATGGCGGGCATCCGCAGTAAAATTCCGCCCGATGAGGTGTTTGACGCTATGCGAAATATCGGCAGAATATTGCCGGAAGAGCTGAAAGAGACCGGCAGGGGCGGCCTGGCGGCAACTCCCACCGGCATTGCGTTCCGGAAGGGACTGGAGACGTTCTGAGGCACTGGTTTATGTGTATGTTTTTGCAGTCTGGGAACTGTTAAGAAATAACTATGTATTCTGTGCCAATTGAGAAGATTTATTTCTTAACAGTTTCTTGCAGAGGTTGCTGCATGGTGCGGCAGCCATTTAGTAAATGCAGTGGGGAGTCAGGGCAGGGACAGTATTCTGTACAAGACCACAGGTACTTGTTTGATGGAAGGTTAGTGGAAGGAGATTGTTATGCATAATGGTCTTAATGAGGAGGATATGAGTGTCCGGATTCAAAAATTAGAGCAGCAGATAAGCGATGAGCGTGCGCGGCTATCAACAGACCGAATGGACATTTCTTTTGGCGAGCTGATACACATGTATAAAGCAGGTGAACTGCTGATCAGACCGGAATATCAAAGACTTTTCAGGTGGAAAGGTTCACAGAAGACGGCTTTAATAGAATCGATTTTATTAGGAATTCCAATTCCTCCTGTTTTTGTTGCAGAAGACATGGAAGGAGTCTGGGAATTGGTTGATGGGCTGCAGAGAGTTTCTACAATTATCAGCTTTTTTGGTGATTTAGACGAAAGCCTGCTGACAGTATGTGTGGAGGATTCCCAGGAAGACAATGTGAATTATGTGAATAAATGGGAGTTGGAGAGCGGTAATCTTGTAGAAGATCTGGAAGGATTCAATGTGGATACTCTTCCTAAAAAATATGTTATAAACTTAAAACGGGCAGTCTGCAGAGTCGAGATACTTCGTGGTGAGAGCAATACAGCGATGAAATATGAACTGTTTAAAAGATTAAATTCAGGAGGTTCAACATTAACACCGCAGGAGATCCGCAATGCGATTTACAGAGGAATAGACCCCAAAATAAATATTTTGACAGAGAAACTCAGTAAAAACGAGGATTTTATAAAGCTTGTCTCATTGAGCGGGCAAAAAAAGCAGGAATTGTATGACCAGGAACTGGTTCTCAGATTTGTTGCGTTTTTGGGCAATGCGGATAAGATTAATGCCAATACTGAAATATTTCTTGATAAATTCATGGAAACAGCGGTTAAAGACAAAGAGTTTGATGTTGGCTACTATGAGGAACTGTTTGTGAAAGTTATGAGAATGCTGCGAGACGCAGGCGATTCCAGCATGTTTAGAAATGATCGCAAAGGGTTTGTTCCTGCTTATTATGAAGGAATTACACTTGGTATTGCACAAAATCTTGAAAAATATGAGGCCAGACCAGAATTGATTTTGGAGCGTATACAGGCATTAAAAGAAGATAGAGAATTTAAAAAATATTCTGGATCTGCATCAAATAGTAAGAGCAGAATCAAAAACCGCCTGAAAGTTGCCAATAAGATTTTTCAGTAATGGCAGGAGCGCAGATGATGGATTTTAATAATGAACATATGTCTTTGATAGAGCAGTATGAGGCCAGCGCTTTGGATATAGAGAGGATACTCTTTACAGGAAGATATAGACTCAGCAGGAAACATTCTTCTTTGCTGTCAGTTCAATCCATTTCCATTCTGTATTCATATTGGGAGGGATTTGTGCAAAATTCTTTCAGACTCTATATTGAGTATCTGAATTCTCTTAATATCGATTTTACTATGTTTAGTGATGATATAATAATTTTCCACATGGATAAGACATTTAAACAATTTAAGGAATACCCTGAAAAAAACAGACAGAAAATATCTTTCTATGAGAAGCTTCAAGATCATTTTCTGCAAAACAGGCATGACATATTTCAGGTAGTCGATACAGAGAGCAATGTAGGGTTTACAGTTTTAAATAAACTGTTGAGCCAGTTTTCCTTGGAAAAATTTCCGGAATATTGGGAACAGTATACATATCCTCACCCTAATTTGAAGCAGACTTTAGATAGCTTTCTCAGGTATAGAAATGGTGTTGCGCATGGGGGCGATATATCATCAGAAGAAAAAGTTACGCAGGAAGTTTATTCAAAATATAGGAAACTTGTAGGAGATTTAATGTATGCTATGCATGATAAATTTATGGGAGGAATTCAAAGTCAGACATATTTAAAGAGGGAAAATATCTGATATTTATAAGGCCTATGATGAAATATGCGAATATATACAAGGAAGCCCTGTGGTTTATCGTGCGCAGGGCTTTGGCATTTATAGCAATGCTGTATGTTTTTTTGGCATAAGCAAATTTGAATAAAATACTGGAGCTCAAGACAGCTCAAAATAATCCGACAGTCTTTTCTTTGCAAAAGACTGTTTTTTTGCGTATAGAGGGCGTTTTTTTATATATAATGTTTCTTGGGATGCTTTAGAGGTTTCCAAAAGATAAAGGCATAAGACGGACTCGTATAGCAGAAAGGTTTGGTGAATGTCATGGGGAAAATTTATGGGTATGTGAGGGTTTCCAGCGCGGATCAGAATGAGCACAGACAGATGCTTGCCATGGAGGAAAAGAAGGTGGACAAGAAATGTATTTACATGGACAGACAGTCGGGAAAGGACTTTCAGCGCCCTCAGTATCGAAGAATGGTGGAGGAGATCCAGGCGGGAGATCTGCTTTATGTGTCCAGCATAGACCGGCTGGGGCGGAACTATGAGGAGATTCAGGATCAGTGGAGGATTCTTACAAAGGATATCGGCGCAGACATATGCGTGATTGATATGCCTCTTCTGGATACCAGGAATGGAAAGGATCTTATGGGGACATTTATCGCAGATTTGGTTCTGCAGATTCTGTCCTTTGTGGCTCAGAGTGAGAGAGAAAATATTAGGACAAGGCAGAGGCAGGGTATTGTGGCGGCCATGGTGCGGGGAGTGAAATTCGGCAGACCGACGGCGGAAGTGCCGGACAATTTTCAGGATCTGGTGTCTGCATGGGAGTGCGGAGAGATTCCTGTCCGCGAAGCCATACATTTGAGCGGGCTGAGTGAATCCACCTTTTACAGGAGACTCAGGGAAATGAGGACCCAGGGAGAACTGTACTGACTGTCAAAAGGTGTACTTTTTGACAGTGCTGAAATTAACATGATTCTATTACATATTTCTGCAAATGTCCATGAAATTTTTTTCATTAGGATGTTTCGGGCTGGATTTCTATTTTGGATGACTGGACTTTATTCTGGTATCAAGCCCAAAGTCCAGTACCGCAGAAAATACCATCAGTCTGTCAAAAAGTATATAACTTTCTGTGCCTTGTACGGAAGCTTTTGACTGCATTTTTGCATAGAAAATCATGAAAATCTTTAAAATATTTTGGCAAAATGTACAGGGCTATGGTATAATAGGGGGGCAGCTGAATGACAGGCGCTGGCTTGGCCAGAGCTGATTTCACTTCCTTAGGCAGGAGGGATTGACTATGGAGTATTTGGAGCTGGGAAAAGTAGTCCGGGACATTG
>CAJUNZ010000099.1 GCA_910587755.1 uncultured Acetatifactor sp.
ACCACCGAGATCTACACTCTTTCCCTACACGACGCTCTTCCGATCTGCGTACCACCGATCTGCTCCGGAGTAACTCCAAGAGCCTTCGTACTCTGAAACAGAGACATGACATCCTGGCCGTCCAGAGGAATGCTCAGGGGATCCACTCCCGTCAAATCCTGGAGCATACGGATCATGGTGGGATCATCGTGTCCCAGAATGTCCAGCTTCAGCAGGTTGTGGTCAATGGAGTGATAGTCAAAATGTGTAGTGACAATATCCGTGGTCATATCGTTGGCAGGATGCTGCACAGGAGTGAAAGAATTGATATCCTGTCCAAAAGGCAGCACCACAATACCCCCTGGATGCTGTCCTGTACTTCTTCGGACCCCTGCCACCCCTGCTGCCAGGCGCTCCATCTCGCTCTTGCGCCTGTGCCTCTGCCTCTCCTCAAAATAGTTCTTCACATACCCGAAAGCCGTCTTATCCGCAAGGGTTGCAATGGTTCCCGCCCGGAAGGTCTGCCCTGCGCCGAAGATAACCTCCGTGTACTTATGAGCCTTGGACTGGTACTCACCGGAAAAATTCAAGTCGATATCCGGCTCCTTGTCCCCCTTAAACCCCAGGAATGTCTCAAAAGGAATGTCAAATCCCTCCTTGTGAAGCTGCTCCCCACAGACAGGACAGTTCCGGTCAGGCATGTCCACCCCCGCCTTGCCCCCGTAAGCTTTTACATCTTCTTCCTCAAAATCCACATAGTGACATTTGCTGCAGTAATAATGGGGACTCAGGGGGTTGATCTCCGTGATGCCCGCCATGGTGGCCACAAAAGAGCTTCCCACACTTCCCCGGGATCCCACCAGGTATCCATCCTCCACGGATTTCCACACCAGTTTCTGAGCAATGATGTACATCACCGCAAAGCCATTCTTGATGATGGAGTTCAGTTCCCTCTCCAGACGCGCCTCCACGATAGCAGGCAGCTGGGGCCCATAGATCTCATGGGCCTTGTCATAACAGATCTTGGTCAGGGTCTTGTCGCTGTCTTCAATAACCGGAGGACATTTGTCCGGGCGCACAGGAAAAATGGACTCCACCATGTCAGCGATCATATTGGTATTTTTGACCACGATTTCAAAGGCTTTGTCACTGCCCAAGTAAGAACACTCCTCCAGCATTTCCTCGGTGGTGTGGAGGAACAGGGGCGCCTGGTCGTCGGCATCCTCAAATCCTCTGCCCGCCATGATAATGCGCCGGTACACCTCGTCCTCCGGGTCAAGAAAATGCACATCACAGGTGGCCACCACAGGCTTATGAAACTGCTCTCCCAGTTTCACAATGCGCCGGTTCACATTCTGAATATCCTCCAGGGACTGGATGCTGCGCACCCTTTCCGCCGTAACCATAAATTTATTGTTCCCCACAGGCTGGATCTCCAGATAGTCATAAAAATTTACAATTCTGGCTATCTGCACATCACTCTGGCCGTCCAGTAGAGCCCGGTAAAGCTCCCCGGCCTCACAGGCGCTGCCTAGAATAAGACCCTCCCTGTACTTTTCCACTAAGCTCTTGGGAATCCTGGGATGTCTGCTGCTGTAATAAGTCAGATGAGACTCAGTCACAAGCCTGTACAGGTTGATCCGTCCCATATCGTTTTTTGCCAGAATGATGGCATGGTATGTAGGGAGTTTTTTTACCAGATCCACGCTGGCGGCACCTTTTGCGTTCAATTGCCCCAGAGTGCGGATGTCCTCCTCCCCCAACATCTGAACAAACCGGATAAAAATCCACGCCGTACACTCTGCGTCATCCACCGCCCGGTGGTGATTCTCCAGAGAAATGTTCAAGGTCTTGGCCACCGCATCCAGAGTGTGTTTGGCCTGGTTGGGCAGCAGCACCCTGGCAATGCCCACCGTGTCCACATAAGTGAGAGGCTCCTCCGCCCCGCCGGCCTTCAGTCCCTGCCGCCTTGCGTTCTCCAGGATGAAACTCATGTCAAACCCTGCATTATGGGCCACAAGCACGCATCCCCGGCAGAACTCCAGAAATTCAGGCAGTACTTCCTCAATCAGACGGGCATCCTTTACCATATCATCGTTAATGCCCGTGAGCTTCTCGATCTCAAAGGGAATGGGCACCTGAGGATTGATAAATGCGGAAAATCTGTCCTGTACCTCCCCGCCGCAGACCTTCACCGCACCGATTTCAATAATGCGATTGTCAACAGGAGAAAAACCCGTGGTCTCAATGTCAAAAACCACAAAGTCCTCGTCCAGTCTCTGTCCCTGGTCCCCTGTGACAATCTCTTTCAAATCGTCCACCAGGTAGGCTTCCACACCATAGATAATCTTAAAAAAATCCTGCCTGTCCGGAGCTTTCTCCCCTGCCTCTTTGCACCGGTCTTTCTCCGCCTTATACAGGCTCTCCCACACATGGTAGGCGTCCGTGAATCCCTGTACCACGCCATGATCCGTTATGGCTATGGCGCGGTGCCCCCATTTGTAAGCCCGCTTCACAATGTCCTTGGCCTCGGACACACCGTCAAAATCACTCATCTTGGTGTGACAGTGCAGCTCCACCCTTTTGTGTGCTGCCATATCCATGCGCACAGTGGTAAAATCCAATATCTTTTTGATCCCCACCAGAGAGCCTATGGTGAGCTCATGGTCAAATTTGTCCAGCACAGCCATACCCTTGATCTTTACAAAGGCCCCTGCTTTCAAATCCTTTAATATCTCCGGCAGAGAATCGTTCCTGACGAAAATCTTCACCGTCATGGTATCTGTAAAGTCCGTCATATCGAACATGAGAATGGTCCGCTCATTTTTGATGGGCCGGCTGTCAACCTTGATGATTCTGCCCCGGATGACCACATCTCCCATCTCTCCCATCACTTCGTCAATGGGAATGCTCTCGTCCTCAAAATCCTTGCCATAGATCACATCCGCATTGTCGGAAGACTTTAAGGGACGGGAATAATCGCCGCCCCTGCGGAATTCTCCCCGCCTGGAGTCCCCTCTTCCCTGCAAGCTCTTGGTGCTGCCGGAACGGGCGCTCTCCTGGGATTCCCCGGCGCCAAAAGAAAAAGCATTGTTTCCGCCGGCATTTCCTGAGCCCACGGCCTTTCCGGAAACTGTCCTGCCGGCAGATTTGCCCTTGCTCCCTGATGCTTCCCGGGATTTTCCTGCAGAAGGCATGTCCCCTGCTTCCATCCCGTCCCCGTCGCTCCTTCTCACATGACGGAAAATTTCATTGACCCGCATCTGGATTTTCAGAGCGTCATCCTCCGCATATTTTCCGGTCTGTGCCTCTTTGTAGTCCACTGTGATCCGGGCTTGCAGGCCGCAGCGGTCCAGAAGTATCTTTTCCAGAACCCGTACAAGCTCCTCCTCCTTGCTCCTGTTCAGCACATTGTCCTCCACGGTAAACAGGATCTCCTCCTCCCCGGGATAGGAAATGTCTGCCATACGGAAGGCATTGTACTCAATGTGGCTGTACTCCCGCAATTCTGCCAGAATGCTCTCTCTATAAGCCTGCATCAGGTTCTGGGGCGTATACTGGGATGAAAGGCAAAACCTTTCATATATCCTCACAGTCAGGGCCGTCCTGGGAAAAAGCTGCTGCTTGATCTCCTTCTCCACAGCCCATAAATCTTCCTTAAATATCAGTCTGGAGCTGAAGAGATAGATGGATATCCGGTCTTTCGTCTTAGTGGCGGACACTCGCTCCACGTCTGTCTGAGCCATTTTGTCATGGAGTGTTCCTTCTATCTTCAATGTGGGAAAAACATCAAAAAATGGTTTGGTTTTCTGCATCATTTCCAGTTATCCAGTTCTTCCTTCAAAGTGTCCAGAAGGGACTCCTCCGGCACCTTGCGGATAATCTCACCCTTTTTTATCAACAGCCCCTCTCCCTCGCCGCCGGCAATACCGATATCCGCCTCTCTGGCCTCTCCAGGTCCGTTTACCGCGCAGCCCATGACTGCAACCTTCAAGTCCATGGGATAGCCTTCCACAAGCCGCTCCACCTTGGCCGCCAGACCAATCAGGTCAATCCTTGTCCTGCCGCAGGTAGGACAGGAAACCACTTCCATACCACCCTGACGCAGTTTCAGGGTCCGCAGAATCAATTTTGCCGCTTTGATTTCCTCCACGGGATCACCTGTCAAAGATACCCGTATGGTATCACCGATGCCCTGATTAAGTATAATGCCCAGGCCCACAGCGGACTTAATGCTGCCGCTGGCTACAGTACCGGACTCAGTGATTCCCACATGGAGGGGGTAGTTGGTCCTGGCGGCCAGAATTTCATGAGCCTCCACACACATAAGCACATCGGAGGATTTGATGCTGATCACAAGATTCTCATAGCCAAGTTCCTCCACCATACGCACCTTGTCCAGGGCGCTCTCCACAATGCCCCCGGCGGTAACGCCCCCGTACTTCTCCAGAAGGGGTTTCTCCAGAGAGCCGCTGTTGACGCCGATGCGGATGGGGATATCCCTCTCCCTGGCCATATCCACCACCGCCTTCACCTTCTCGGGTCCACCGATATTGCCGGGATTAATGCGGATCTTGTCCGCTCCGTTTTCCATGGCTGCCAGAGCCATTTTGTAGTCAAAATGGATATCCGCCACCAAAGGAATGTGGATCTGCCGCTTTATCTGGGACAGAGCCTGAGCTGCCTCCATGTCAGGCACCGTACAGCGGATAATTTCGCACCCTGCCCGCTCCAGCTCCAGAATCTGAGCCACTGTGGCCTGCACATCCTGGGTTTTTGTATTGGTCATTGACTGGATAAGAATGGGATTTCCCCCGCCGATCTTCCTGTCCCCTATTCTTATAACTCTTGTACTGTCTCTATGCATATGAACCTCCTGGACTCCAATGATCTTTATGTCATTATAATCCATCCTTCCAGGATAATCCACCAAAATATTTTTGCCTGCCCACGGATCTGTCAGTTATTAAATCTATTGAGGGACATATATGGATCTGCACCCCTGCTGAAGGTTATCCTTTCCTGCAGAAATGGCCCGGACTTACCTGTATGGCCAGATCTTCCATGCAGAGCTGCATCAGACAAGTGACCGCCTGCCTGTCTGAAAGGGGCTGGGCCCGCTCTGAAGCAAAAGCAAGTTCCTGAATAATTTTTTCTGTGGACCTGGGATAAAAATCCAACGCCTGGTATACAGCTGCAAGGTCAGGGGACAATTCCCTTCCCGCTTCACCCAGAGAAGCCTGTCCTCTCCCCCCGCGCTTTTCCGGCGTAACTGTCTGCTTTGCTTCTGTTTCCTGCCCCTTTTCCGCCACCTTTGCCCCCTCTGCCTCTGTTCCCTGACCCTTTTCCGCCACAGTCGTCCCCTCTGCTTCCTGACGTTCCTTTGCACAAATCGCATTCCCATTCTCAGGCAAGTTCTTCCCTGAATCACCTGTTTTTCCGGAGACATACCGCCTTCTTTGTGTCAAAATCCCCGCTTCATGGTTGTTTCTCTTGCTCTCCCAGATTTCCCACACCTCTCCGGCAAATTCCTCCAGATCCAACACCACTCCTGCTCCCTGCCTGATCAGCCGATTGCATCCATCGCTGAGCCTGTCCGTCACACGTCCCGGCACCACATAGACTTCCCGTCCCTGCTCCAGGGCCATATCCACCGTAATCAGTGTGCCGCTTTTGACTCTGGCTTCAATCACCACCACCACATCTGCCAAACCGCTGACAATACGGTTTCTGGGCGGAAAATTCTGGGGACGCGCAGGCGTTCCACCGGGATACGAGGAAAGTACTGCTCCCTGCTTTACAAGTCTTTCATAAAGCCCTCTGTTCTGGACAGGGTAACACACATCCACGCCGCTGCCGAGCACACCCACACAATATCCCCCTGCCTCCAGGGCCGCCTCCTGGCTGATGCCGTCAATCCCCCTGGCCATGCCGCTGACCACCGCTATGCCCCTGCGTCCCAGTGTCTCCCCCAGCAGCCGGGCCACATGCCTTCCGTACTCAGAACAGTCCCGGGCGCCAATGACCGCCGCAGTCGGCATATCCTCCTTGGGAAGTTTTCCCCGGAGAAACAATCCAAAAGGAGCATCGGGAATGGTTTTAAGTCTCTCCGGATAACCCTCCTGCCAGAATGTCAAAAGCTGAATCCCCTCTTTTCTTATTCTGCAGTATTCCTCCTGTGGACGCCATCTGGCCGTAAACCCTGCAAGTCCCTCCACCTGTCTGGCGGACAGCACCCTGCCCCAGGTCTGTCGATCCGCAAAGTAAACCGCCTCAAATCCGCCGCACAATTCCCACAGCTGATGTAGCTGCCCGTTTCCCATTCCTGGAAAACTGCACAGCCAGCAGGCATACATCTTCTCCCGTTCCTTCCAATCCTCCTTCAAAGTACCACCCAAACCCAATCCTCCTTCCACAGATATGTAAGTATAATTCTATTTCATCAGATCTCAGTTACTGGCTCCTGTTCCAGACACAAATTCCCCCATATTTCCTTCCCGCACATTCTATCTAACAGATATCAACTCCCCCAATATTCCACAGAAGGCCTGTAGTAAGATGCCTCCATCAGATGTTCCACCCCAATCCGTTCCGCGCCTTCCAGATCCGCAATGGTCCTGGCCACTCTCAATATCCTGTGGTATGCCCTGGCACTGAGCCTCAAGGATGCATACAACCGCTCCATACATGCTTCCTCCTCCACCCCCAGCGGACAGTATTTTTCCACGGCAGCAGCACTGATGTCCCCGTTAAACCTGCATCCCGTCCCTGCAAACCGGTCTTTCTGTACTTTTCTGGCCTTCCCCACCCTCTGCCTCACAGAGGCACTGCTCTCCCCTGCCTTTCTGTCCTTAAGGCTTCCATAGTCCACAGGGGAAAGTTCCACACACAGATCAATCCTGTCCAGAATGGGCCCTGACACCCTGCCCATATATTTCCGCACCTGGGTTTCCGTACAACGGCACCGGTTCGCATCAGGGTAATAGCCGCAGGGACAAGGATTCATGGCACAGACCAGCATAAAATCACTGGGATAGGTTACATTTCCCCCGATACGGGAAATACTCACCTGGCGCTCCTCCAGAGGCTGCCTCAAAGCATCCAGAGAAGCCCTTTGAAACTCCGGCAGCTCATCCAGAAAGAGCACTCCCCTGTGGGCCAGGGAGATCATACCCGGCCTGGGTACCAGACTGCCCCCGATCAGCGCGGCCTGGGAGATGGTGTGATGAGGCGCACAGAAAGGCCGCTTTGTCACCAAAGCCTCTCCCTCTTTCATCAGCCCTGCCACACTGACCACGGAAGTCACCTCCAGGCTCTCCTCCAATGTCAGCGGCGGCAGAATCCCGGGAATCCGCTGCGCAATCATGGATTTTCCTGCCCCGGGGGGCCCCGTCATCAACAGATTGTGAAACCCTGCCGCCGCAATTTCCGCCGCTCTCCTGGCCTGTTCCTGCCCTGCCACCTGGCTGAAGTCAAGCCCTCCCCCTTCTTTTTGATCCTCTCTTCCCAAATCTTCTTTCCCTGGAACCTGGAACAGATTTCCAGCATCCACAGAAAACACAGGCAGCGTTTCGCTCTCTCCCCTCCCCTGTTCCATCAGAAATCCCATCACCTCCAGGATATTCTCCGCCCCTCTGACCCTGATGCCCGGAATCACCGCTCCCTCCATGGCATTGGCCCTGGGAACCACACACTGACTCACCCCCCGATTCACAGCCTCCCTGACCACAGGCAGAACTCCCCTGGCTTTTTTCAAACCTCCGTCCAGCCCCAGCTCCCCAAGAAACAGAATGTTCTCCGCTGCCCCTGGCGGGATCATCTCCATGGCCTCCAGTATCCCCACCGCAATGGGCAGGTCATATGCCGTCCCTTCCTTTTTTCTGTCCGCCGGTGACAGGTTGACCGTAACCCGGCGAGGAGGCATCTGTATCCCTGCATTTTTCAGGGCAACCCCCACCCTTTCCCGGGATTCCCTTACCTCAGGGCTCAGACTTCCCACCATATTAAATCCCGGAAGCCCGCTGGCAATATCCACCTCCACGCAGACCAGATAAGCCGATACTCCCTCCAGCGCACCAGATATAATTCTGCTCAGCATCCAAGCACCCCTTTCCCAACATGTATCTCACATCTTTTCAAAACAATGTTCCTGCTGCTCCAGAACATGTTTTAAATTCACTTCTGTGGAACACAGCATACATCTGCCAAAAAACAATTTCCAAACACACACTTACTCAATTTTTGAGACAGCTGTTTCATACAGTGGATTTTTTAGACAAGAGAAACAATTGATTGTCAGAACTTCTATAAACTGAATTTCACAAGCATACTTTTTAAACATTGTTTATGAATTGATTTTCATATTTTTTATTCTCAACTGTGGTTTTCTGAAGAAAACTTCTGAATTGGTTTTTAATACTGATTGCAAGATTCCAGAATTGGTTTTTATAACTTTTTATTGTTTGTTATGGTATTTGAAATTGTTTTGAGATGTAATTATTTAAATACTAAGATTATATATTGAAATCGCTTTTTATTGATTTATATTTGATTTTATGTTTTGAACAGATTCTTTAGTTCGTATCAATTCATCGGTTAGATTCTTTAATATAATCATCATCATACTTTAAAAATTTCTTTTTGTCAAGAGGGTATTGGATTTTTCTGTATTTTTTGCTTTCTGTCCTTCTCTCCTGCTTTTGTCTCTCCACTGCATACCCCCTTGAATTTTTTTACATATTTTAACTAAACAGCTTTACCAAAGGCAAGACTTACCTCAGGGCTGATTTTTCATCTCAAAACTGCCGTCAGGAAGCACCGTAATTTCCCTCACGGATGCACAAAAAACATCACCGTCGAAAACCTCCATCCCCGTCAGCCCTGCACATATCTCCTGGAGTTTTTCTTCCGTATAGCTGCGGCTCCTGCAGGTAATCCCCTTTTCTTTCTTTGCCCTGCAAAACCAGCTTGCAGATTTTTCCCCCTTCACACAGGTCACGCGCCGCGTATAAAAACGCCCGCAGATACCACACTTAATCTTCCCTGTAAAAGGATAGACGCGCTTTACCATTGACCTGCGTCTTTCCATCTCCCTCTGCACCTTGACCCAGGTCTCACGGCTGATAATTGCCTCGTGACAATCTGCTATGTAATACTGCGGGAGCTGTCCCCTGTTAATTATTTTACACTTCGTAACAGGATTTTTCACAAAGCTTTTCTGCCGAAGGATGTCCCCTGAATAAACCTCATTAAAGATCATCCGGCGCACCGATGCTTCCTGAAATTCATTCCCGCTCACGGTGCGGATTCCTGCCTGATTCATATTCTCTGCTATGTGTCGCAGAGAAAGACCCTCAAGATACATCCCAAACATCCAACGGACAGCTTCCGCTTCCTCCGGAATAATTACATACTTCCCCTGCTCCTGGTCATAGCGATAACCCAGCAGACGCTTGTTTGAAATTCCTATCTCACCTGACTGAAATTTTTTCCGAATTCCCCACTTTGAATTCTCCGAAATGGAGCGGCTTTCCTCCTGGGCAACAGAGCCAAGGATGGAAAGCATCAACTCTCCCTCTCCGGAAAAGGAATGAATATGCTCTTTTTCAAACCGCACTTCCACTCCGATTTCCTTCAATTTTCTGACTGTGGAAAGCAAGTCAACCGTATTCCTTGCAAACCTTGATATGCTCTTAGTCAAGAGAATATCCACCTTCCCTGCCTGGCAGTCTGTCAGAAGACGCTTGAACTCACTGCGCCTGTCCATTCCAGTTCCGCTAACCCCAAAATCAGCATACACCCCAGCGTATTCCCATTCAGGATTCCTCTGAATCAATTCTCTATAGTAATCTATCTGTGCAGACAGGGAATGGGCCAGTCGGTCTGTTTCTGCGGACACACGGGCATAGGCTGCAAC
>CAJUNZ010000100.1:0-3556 GCA_910587755.1 uncultured Acetatifactor sp.
GAGATCGTATTCGGTGACTGGAGTTCAGACGTGTGCTCTTCCGATCTGAGACTTGCAGGGAAGAGACAGAGCGAAGTCGAGGTTTTGTTTGTGGTTGCGATTCACAGGGGGATCACTTATAATAAGAAATTGTTCAAAACAGGCAGGAGGTGCTGGTATGAAATATTTTATTGCAGATACGCATTTTACGGAGGAAAGCATCATTCGGTATGAGAGCAGACCTTTTCAGAGTGTTCAGGAGATGGATCGGATCCTTGTGGAGAGGTGGAACAGTGCGGTGGCAGAGGAGGACGAGGTGTTTATGCTGGGGGATTTCGGGGCCGTGGGCCGGGAGGCGGAGTTTCTGGGAAGGCTTCAGGGGAGAAAGTTCCTTGTGAAGGGAAATCATGACAGGAAGTCCAATCAGTACTATCGTCTTGCAGGATTTGAGGAGGTCTATGACCATCCTGTCATTATTGAGGGGTTTTGGATTCTGTCCCATGAGCCCCTGTATGTGAACAGCCATATGCCCTATGGGAATTTATTCGGGCATGTGCATAATTCTCCTATTTTCAGGACATTCAGCGCACAGCACTATTGTGTCTCGGTGGAAAGGACGGGGTATGCCCCTGTTTCCTTTGAGGAGATCCGGAGAAAGATTCAGTGCGGAATCCGGGAAGAGGCAGGAGAAATGCAGGAGAAAGTATGACCATAAAATATTCTTAAATTGGGTATTGACAAAAACAAACGTCTGTTCTATACTTAGATGCAACAGCTGAGTAAACAGCCGAATATGAAAAAGACCTTCCATGTCATACTGACGGTGTTGGCGCACCTCTGACTGGAAAGGCCTTTGATCATGCAGACAAATTCATGCTGTGCAGGCAGAATTTGAAACGGGAATACCGTTCTCTTCTATTTTACATAACATAATGTGGAGAGTCAAGGGTTTTTGAACGGTTCCTGCAGATCCCGGGGCAATGACCGGGGAGATTTCATGTGTATTTTACAGAAAGAAGCTTTTAGAGCGGAAAAAGGAGGACTTGGACAAGTGCGGAAGTCGGCATCAGGGACTGGGACAGGGGAGAACTGTTCCATAGGACAGCTTTTGGAAGCCTATTACGGAGACGGGGGAAAGAGGATCCGGGGACTGGTGAACCAGATTTTTTTCAGCAAATACGGGGGAACAGCCGGCAGGGACATGGATGAATTTTATTCTGTGGCCAATGAAGTGTTTGCGGATATTGTGAAAAACGGAAGGTATGATTCTTCCAAAGGGGAGTTTAACGCCTTTTTGTACAGGGCTCTGTGTTTTGCCCTCTGCGACGAGCTGAAAAAGCAGAAACGGGGCAGAAGAGCGGCGGAGGGCAATGTGTCCCTGGATGCTCCTGTGGGAGAGGAGGAGACTCCGGCGGGGGATCTGATTCCCTCTGATTTTCATATGGAGGAGGCTCTGGAAGCGTATTTTGGACAGGAAGGAGACGAGAGGGTGGAACAGTATCTCGGCAGTCTTTCGGGGATCCAGAGACGGATTGTGGAGATGAAGATGGAGGAAGTACCCGTGGAGGAGATAAAAAGGAGGCTGCAGCTGACCCACAGGGAGTACAAAAGCTGTATAAGCAGTGCAAAAAGGAACGAAAATATTTCTCTTTTTACAAAGAGGGCCAGCAGGTATGCGGAGGGGTGTGGAATGAACGATATGATACCGATAGATTTAACAGATAATTACCGGATGGACAAGTGTCCTCTGGGGAGTCTTCTGGACGACATGAAGGATGGAAAACTCAACCGGAAACACATTCTGCAGCGGAAGCCCTATCAGTGGACCCAGCGGCAGAAGAATAAATTTCTGACCAGGGTGCTGAATGGGCAGCCGGTGCCGGAGATTGTGATCTGTGAGCAGATGGTGAACGGCAAGAAGAAATCCCATCTGATTGACGGGCTTCAGAGACTGTCCTATTCGGAGCTTTACAGAGGGGACGGGGATGTGATCCGGCCGGAGGGCGCGGAATTCTATGAGATACCCTACAGGGACTATGTCTATGATGAGAAGGGGAATGTGGTGTTGGACGAGGACGGCGACGCGAAGTCGGAGCTGAAGGTGTTCAATGTGCTGGGAAAGAAATTTTCCGAACTTCCGGATTATCTGAAGGCAAGATTTAATAAATTTAATGTCAATGTGACCACATTTTTTAACTGCTCCGATGAGCAGATCGCCTATCACATACGAAATTACAACAACCAGGAGGGGATGAACAAAAATCAGTATGAGTTCACCGGGATGAGTGTGGACATGGCAGAGAAGATCAAGAGTATCTCTGACATGCATCCCTTTTTTTACTGAAAACCTGGGCAGATATACCGAAAAAAACAGAACCAAAGGAGATATAGACCGGATTGTGGTGGAGAGCATCATGACCATGTATTTCCTGGAGGACTGGAAAAAGAAGCCCCAGGACTCCTATGAGTATGTAAACCGGCATGCTTCCGGGGAGATGTTCCGGAACCTGCAGGACAGTCTGGACAGGCTCTGTGGTATTATGGACAGGGAGCTGAAAGAAGTGTTCACCACCACCAACTCTGCAGTCTGGTTTGCGGTGTTTGACCGTTTCAGGACCTTGGGAATGCCGGAGGGAAGGTTCCGGGAGTTTGTCCTTTACTTTAAGACATCTCTGGAAGAGCTGAAGGTGGGCGGCAGGCCCTTTGCGGAGGTGTACCGGAGCAAGAACACAAGGGACAGGGCAGTGGTGCAGAACAAGATCCGGGGACTTGTAACTTTGATGGAAGCATTCTTTCAGGTATCTCTGCCTTCAGGCAGGGGAGCCGGAGTAGAACCGGGGAAGGAATCTCCAGGCCAGAGCGCCAGAGATAGAATGGGAGAGAACTTGGAGAGCATGGACGCCGCAGCCCTTCTGCGCTGCTACGGGGGAGCGGAGGAGGTGGAAAAAGAGGATTTGGAGTTGTATGAGCTTATTGCGGAGGATGTGGAACAGGCAATCCGGGATCCGGCTTCTCCCCTGCGATCCCGGGAGTACAGGCCGGTGATGGTGGCCCTGGCAGGGTATGCCGTGAAGCAGGATGAGGATGACGCCTTAAAAAAGTGGCTGGGGAGCTTCCGCCGTAATCCTGGCGGAAGCTTGGGGGAGCACTTTGACAATAGAAGCGCTTTTTTGGAACTGAAAGCCGAGTTTGACTCATATCTGGAAAAGCAGGGAGAGCCCTCACGGGGAAATCCCTGACCCTGCATTGGTCTATTTCCGCTGGGCGGCGCGCTTGCGGAGGGTGGAGTCCAGGATTTTCTTGCGGATCCGAAGACTGGAAGGAGTAACTTCCAGAAGCTCGTCCGTGTCGATAAAGTCCAGTGCCTGCTCCATGGAAAGGATCCTGGGAGGCACCAGGCGCAGAGCCTCGTCAGCGCTGGAGGAACGGGTGTTGGTGAGCTGCTTTTTCTTGCACACATTCACCTCAATGTCTTCGCTGCGCCCTGTCTGCCCCACTACCATCCCGGCGTAGACCTTCTGGCCCGGGCTGATGAACAAGATCGGAAGAGCGTCGTGTAGGGAAAGAGTGTAGATCT
>CAJUNZ010000100.1:3566-9799 GCA_910587755.1 uncultured Acetatifactor sp.
CCTCGTTCCTGGGCGTTGAACAGGCCGTAGGTGATGGCTTCGCCGGCCTCAAAGGCGATCAGGGAGCCCTGCCTTCTGTACTGGATATCCCCCTTGTAGGGAGCGTAACCGTCAAAGACAGTGTTCAGAATACCGTTGCCCCTGGTGTCCGTGAGGAATTCGCCCCGGTAGCCGATGAGTCCTCTGGCAGGGATGGAGAATTCCAGCCTGGTGCAGGTTCCGCCGGAGATGCTTCCCATGTTCCGAAGCTCCCCCTTCCGCTGGCCCAGTTTCTCGATGACGGCGCCGGCGAAATCATTGGGAACGTCCACATAGGCCAGTTCCATGGGTTCCGTGCGCTTTCCTTCCTCATCGGTGTGGTAGAGGACTTCTGCCTTGCTTACAGCAAACTCATATCCTTCCCTGCGCATGGTCTCAATCAGCACGGACAGGTGCAGCTCTCCCCGCCCGGACACTTTAAAGCGCTCTGTGGATTCGGTCTCCTCCACCCGCAGGGACACGTCCGTGTTCAGCTCCCGGAAGAGCCTGTCCCGAATGTGCCGGCTGGTGACATATTTTCCTTCCTGCCCGGCCAGAGGGGAGTCGTTGACCATGAACTGCATGGCGATGGTGGGTTCGCTGATCTTCTGGAAGGGAATGGGCTCAATATGGTCCGGGGAGCAGAGGGTGTCGCCGATATGGATGTCGGAGATCCCGGATATGGCCACAATGGAACCAATCTGTGCTTCCTTCACTTCCACTTTGTTCAGGCCGTTAAACTCATAGAGCTTGCTCACCTTGACACGGCTCTGTTTTTCAGAGTCATGGTGGTTGCAGATAACCACGTCCTGATTTACCTTCAGGGTACCGCTATCCACTTTCCCTATTCCGATGCGGCCCACATATTCATTATAGTCGATGGTGCTGATGAGAACCTGGGTGCCTTCCTCCGGGTCTCCTTCCGGGGCGGGGATATAGTTTAAGATGGTCTCAAACAAAGGCTCCATGCTTGTGCCCTCAGCCGCGGGATCCAGGGAGGCAATTCCTGCCTTGGCGGAGGCGTAGACAAAAGGGCAGTCCAGCTGAGAATCATCCGCATCCAGCTCCAGGAAAAGTTCCAGAACTTCCTCCTCCACCTCCTGGGGTCTGGCCTCCGGCCGGTCAATTTTGTTGATGCAGGCGATGACGGGCAGCTTCAGCTCCAGGGCTTTCCGGAGCACAAATTTAGTCTGGGGCATGGCGCCCTCAAAGGCGTCCACCACCAGGATGACCCCGTTCACCATCTTCAGCACCCGCTCCACTTCGCCGCCGAAATCGGCGTGCCCGGGAGTGTCCACGATATTGATCTTGGTGTCTTTATACATGACTGCGGTATTTTTGGAAAGGATGGTGATGCCCCGCTCGCGCTCTATATCGTTGGAATCCATGACCCGTTCGGCCACATCCTGGCCGGCCCGAAATACGCCGCTCTGTTTCAAAAGCTCATCCACCAGAGTAGTCTTGCCGTGATCCACATGTGCGATAATGGCCACATTCCGTACATCTTCTCGTTTCTGTCTCATGTTGATTTACCTCGTTTCCGTGCTGTGTTCCGACGGGAATTATGCCGGAAAAAAACAGCCGCTGTGTATGACTTGTCATTAATTGTCGATGGGTTTTTTTAAAAAATCTCAAACTGCTACAGTATAGCATTATTTCCCGGCAGACGCAAGGCTTAATGGGAGGCACGGAATTTTTTTTACAGTTTTACATAGGAATAAAAATGGTAATAAATTAAATTTTTAAAAATTTTGACGAATAGCGCGATGAGAAAGGGTTCTAAAATATTGGTTTATATTGTATAAATAGTAGTATCCATCCAAGGGAGTTTTGTCCCCCTGGAGGTGTTACCGGAAAAAGTCTTAAAAGTAAGAAGGGAGAACGAAAATGACAGATAAGGTAATTGAAAACAACCAGGTGACTATTATGGGAGAGATTGTCAGTGGCTTCAGCTTCAGCCACGAGATTTTCGGAGAAGGCTTCTACATGATGGATGTGCGCTGCAAGCGTCTCAGCGAGAGCTATGACATTATCCCGATTATGGTTTCCGAGCGGCTGATGGATGTGGGGACGGATTACACGGGCGAGTTGATCTGCGTAAACGGCCAGTTCCGCTCTTACAACCGTCATGAGGAGCGCAAGAACAGGCTGGTGCTTTCCGTGTTTGCCAGGGAGGTAAACTTTGCCTGTGAGCTGGAGGAGAGTTCCAAGACCAACCAGATTTTTCTGGACGGCTATATCTGCAAGGAGCCCATCTACAGGAAAACGCCCCTGGGCAGGGAGATTGCGGATCTGCTGCTGGCGGTGAACCGTCCTTACGGAAAATCTGATTACATACCCTGCATCTGCTGGGGCAGGAACGCCCGGTACGCCAATAATTTCAAAGTGGGAGAGCGCTGTGCCATCTGGGGAAGGATCCAGAGCCGGGAGTACATGAAAAAGCTGGATGAGGAGAATGTGGAGAAGAGAGTGGCCTTTGAAGTGTCCGTGAGTAAGCTGGAACTGGTTGAAGGAAGCGAGGAATAGTGGATTCAAAGCCCGGGCAGACCGTGCCTGAAAAAGAAAAGTTTGCCAAATCTGAAAAAGTATGGTATTCTGGGAATGTAGTTTTAGCAGGCTGGGCAGAATGCAGGCCGCCAGGTGCCGTGGACCATGGCGGAGGCCTGTCTGGCTGCGCTTTCTTTTGCAGATGAAATGAGGTGCGGTATGAAAAAGGGATTGATTCATATTTATGCAGGGGACGGCAGGGGAAAGTCACCGGCAGCGCTGGGCAGAGCCCTGCAGGCTGCTATAGAAGGGAAATGTGTGGTAATCATCCAGTTCCTGAAAGGGAAGGGAGTGGAGGATTCGGATTTTCTGAGGAGAATTGAGCCGGAGATTAAGCTGTTCCGGTTCGAGAAATCCGACGGAAATTTCGCAGAGCTTCCCGAAGCGAAAAAAAAGGAGGAGATTGTCAATATCAAAAACGGGGTGAACTTCGCAAAAAAAGTTCTCGCCACGGGAGAATGCGACCTGTTGATCCTGGATGAGATCCTGGGGCTGTTGGAGAAGAATATTGTGTCGGTAGACGACTTAAAGGCCATGCTGGAATGCCGGGAGGAAACCGACATCATTCTCACCGGGATCAAGCTCAGCGACGAAATCTGTATTCTTGCGGACGAGGTCTCTAAAATAGAGACGGCAAAATTCAAGGTTTGGGAATAAATGCATTGACAGCATAAATGCATTTATGATAGCATGGATTTTGTAAGACTTAGAGCGTCAAAAGCGATGCGGCTGCAGGTGTGCGGGCAGGCCGGTGCTGTCTGGACGCATCCTGTAGGATTCACTCGCCGGCGCATTTGTGTCGGCGATACTATTTTTTGGAATTGTCTGAAAATAACGGATACGGTCTGTTTTATGCAATCCCGGGAAAACAGGGAAAGGGCTGTAAGCTGGCGTACACAGTATTTGTATCGGCTATTTGGAGACAGTTCTTTAATGCGGAGGAGAAGAGATGTCTATTTTTAGGGGCTCAGGTGTGGCCATCGTCACACCTATGCATGAAGACGGCGCGGTCGATTACGAACAGTTTGCAGAGCTGATCGAGTTCCAGGCCGCAAACGGAACAGATGCCATTATTGTCTGCGGCACTACGGGTGAGGCGTCTACGCTGACCCATGAGGAACATCTGGATGTGATAAAATACTGCGTGGAGACAGTGGCGGGACGGATTCCCGTGGTGGCGGGCACAGGCTCCAACTGTACGGAGACGGCGGTCTACCTCTCCAAAGAGGCCCAGAGTGCAGGGGCGGACGGCCTGCTTCTGGTGAGTCCCTACTACAATAAGGCCACGCAGAAGGGGCTTTATGCACATTTCAGGGCGGTGGCGGAGGCGGTGGATCTTCCCATTCTGCTCTATAATGTGCCCAGCAGGACAGGGTGCAATATTCTGCCGGAGACAGTGGTGAAACTGTGCCAGGATATGGAGAATATCGTGGGAGTCAAGGAGGCCAGCGGCAATATCACCCAGATTGCCTCTCTGGCGGCGCTGGCGGACGGAAAAGTAGACATTTATTCGGGCAATGACGATCAGATAGTGCCCATTATGGCGTTGGGAGGACTGGGGGTTATCTCTGTTCTGGCCAATGTGGCTCCGGCCCAGACTCACGAAATCTGCCAGAAATTTTTTGACGGGGATGTGGAAGGCAGCCGCAGGATGCAGCTGGAGGCCATTGAGCTGTGCCAGGCTCTGTTCTGCGAGGTCAATCCCATTCCTGTGAAGGCAGCGCTGAACCTTATGGGCAAGTGCTCCGGGGCGCTGCGGATGCCGCTGACCCCCATGGAGCCCTCCAACATGCAGCGTCTGGAAAATGCCATGAAAGCTTATGGAATACTGTGACAGCTCCAGGATTGACCCGGCAGGGCACATATATGTGACGGCTCCCAGGCGGCGGGGCTGCGTGTCCCACCCTTGAACGGGGGTGGGATGTTTGCATATCTGAAAATCATTTCTAACCGGGCAATGCTGATGGGAGCAGGAAATCTTTGTTTTGGCAGACAGCGGGAACGGGACAGGATATCACACTACATAGTACAGGAGAGACGATTATGGTAAGAATCATTATGCATGGATGTAACGGAAAAATGGGCCAGGCCATCAGCGGACTGTTGGCGGAGGATAAGGATGCCAGACTGGTGGCCGGAGTGGATCTGCGGGATGACGGACACAATCCCTATCCCGTCTTCAATAAAATCAGTGAGTGTGATGTGAGGGCGGACTGCCTGATTGACTTTTCCATCGCTTCCGCCGTGGACAGTGTGCTGGAGTACTGTGTGGAGAAAAAGCTGCCCTGCGTGCTCTGCACCACGGGTCTGTCGGAGGAGCAGAAGAAGAAGGTGGAGGAGGCCTCCCAGAGCACGGCGATTCTCCATTCGGCCAACATGCTCCTGGGAGTAAACCTGCTGTTTAAGCTGCTGAAAAATGCGGCAACCATTCTGGCTCCTGCAGGATATGATATTGAGATTGTGGAAAAGCATCACAGCCAGAAGGTGGATGCGCCCAGCGGCACGGCCCTGGCCCTGGCCAATGCGGTGAATGAGGTGTTGGAAAACCCTTATGAGTATGTCTACGACAGGAGCAGCAGGAAGCAGGCGCGCCCCAGGAAGGAGATCGGTATCAGTGTGGTCCGGGGAGGAACCATTGTGGGAGATCATGACGTGATTTTTGCCGGTCCGGACGAGGTGGTGACTTTCTCCCACAGGGCATATTCCAAGACCGCCTTTGGACAGGGCGCTATTACGGCGGCAAAATTCCTGGCGGGAAAGAAGAGCGGCCTTTACAATATGGAAGATGTGATCCAGATGACCAGGGTGGAGCATTAGTTTCACTCCGGGGGTCCAGGAGAGGAAAAAAATATGAGCGAAAGTGACAGCAGGGTTTTGAAGGTGCTGGCAAAGCAGTACCGGAATATTGCGGCTGCATCCACGGAGATCATCAACCTGCAGTCCATTATGAACCTGCCCAAAGGAACGGAGCATTTTCTGACAGATATCCACGGGGAGTACGAGCAGTTCAACCATGTGCTGAAAAACGGATCCGGTTCAGTGCGGAAAAAGATTGACGAAGAGTTCGGGAATACCATCAGCAGCAGGGACAAAAGGAGCCTGGCCACTCTGATTTACTACCCGGAGGAAAAACTGGAGCTTGTTGTCAGGGAGGAGGAAAATCTTGAGGACTGGTACAAGATATCCCTCCACAGACTGGTGCAGATGATCAAACGTGTATCGTCAAAATATACACGCTCCAAGGTGCGCAAGGCGCTGCCTCCTGATTTTGCCTATGTCATAGAGGAACTGATTACGGAGAAGGAAGAGATTCACGACAAAGAGGCATACTACAATGAAATCCTCCATACCATTATCCGGATCGGGCGCGCTCCCCAGTTTATCACGGCTTTAAGTGAGCTGATACAGTGTCTGGTGATAGACCATCTTCACATTGTGGGGGATATCTATGACAGAGGGCCCGGGCCCCATGTGATCATGGACACTCTTTGTGACTATCATTCTGTAGATATACAGTGGGGAAATCATGATGTGGTGTGGATGGGAGCTGCCAGCGGGCATCTGGCCTGCATTGCCAATGTGGTCCGCATGGCTGCCCTGTACGGCAACCTGGGAACCCTGGAGGACGGGTACGGCATCAATCTGCTGCCCCTGGCGGCTTTTGCCAT
>CAJUNZ010000101.1 GCA_910587755.1 uncultured Acetatifactor sp.
ACCGGGTCTTTGCCCTATTAGAATCAAGATTTTGAACTTGTTTCGCAATTACCTAGACTTCATATGAGAACTACATGCAGAAAGCAGAATCCGTGGGACTGTCAGATTACTACAAAGACCTTGTAGCAAAAGGCGGCCTCTCCATAGAAAATATCACGGACAGCACACTGAAAGAGCAGATCAAAACTTACCAGGAATGGTACGAGAAAGCCCTGGGCTGCGCAGACGCAGTGTCTGATCTGCAGGACAAGCTGGCGGAACTGGCGAAAACAAAGTTTGACAGCATAACCGCCCAATATGAGGCAAAAACACAGGATATCGACCACACAGTGAACCTCATCAACGGAGAGCTGGAGAAGGCAGAAGCCCTGAATCAGATTGCCGGGGAGTCCTTCTACCATGCCCTGATAGACAGGGAACAGGCAAAACTCTCCACATTGGAACAGGAATACAGCGAAAAACTCTCCGCACTGAGGGAAGCTGTCTTTGGTGGATCCGTGGAAACCGGATCTCAGGCATGGCAGGACATGAAAGCTGACATTGACAGCGTCACAGAGTCCATCCAGAAGTCTGAAAGGCAGCTTATAGACTACGAAAAAAGTCTCCGGGAAACCGCCGCACAAAAGTTTGACAGCCTGGAAAAACAGTTTGAAAACGCAGTGGATCTCATCACCTCAGAAATCTCTCAGGCCGACAAACAGCTCTCCCTCATAGAGGAAGCGGGCTACATGGCTGAAGAGTCCTTCTACCGCTCCCTGATTGAAGCCCAGAAAGCCAATGTGGACGCCCTGGCGAGGGAATACAGTACACTCTCCTCTTCCTTTGCGGAAGCCCTGGACAGCGGCAGCATTACACAATTTGACGAAAACTGGTACCAAATGACAGGAAGTATCAACAGTGTGGAAGATGCGCTTCTGTCAGCGCAGGAAGCCCTGCTCCAGTATGGGAACAGCTTAAAACAGCTGCAATAGGATGTGTTTGACAGAATGCAGGAGTCCATGGGAGAACTTGCGGAGGAGTCCAATTTCCTCCTGGAGCTTATGGGCAAAGACAGTGACTTGTACAATCCAGACGGCTCCTACAGTGCCAAGGGGCTTACCGCCCAGGGACTCCATGCGGTGAGCTATGAAGTCTATATGAGACAAGCCCAGGAATATGCCAAAGCCCTCCGTGAGATCAACGGGGAACTTGCCGCAGATCCCGGCAATATGAAGCTGACAGAGCGCTACAGAGAACTGCTGAAACTCCAGAGGGAAACAGTCCTGAATGCAGAAGATGAAAAGAGCGCCATAAAAGATCTGGTCTCCGGAGGCTATGACCAGCTTCTCTCCCACTTGGACCAGCTGATCTCCGCCAGAAAAGACGCTCTGAGCAGAGAAAAAGATCTGCACGACTATGAGAAAACCATCTCAAAGCAAACTGATGAAGTGGAAAAATACCAGAAACTCCTGACCGCATATGAGGGCGATGACTCGGAGTCCATGAAAGTCCTGATCCAAAAGGCTCAGGAAGGGCTCACCGCCGCCCAGGAGGAGCTGAGTGAGACAGAGTATGACAGATACATGTCGGATCAGGAAGCGCTGCTGGACACCTTCCGGGGCGATGTGGAAGAATGGATCGGCACAAGACTTGACGATATCAGCCAGATTATGGCACAGGCCATAGAAGCCACCAACCAGAATGCCAGAACCATCAGCGGCCAGTTGAACACCAGCCTTTCCGCCGTGGGTATGAACCTGACAGAAAACTTTGCCAGAATATTTGAGACCGATTACAGCGGAGGAGTTAGAGATATTGTCTCCGGCTACTACGAAGGAGGCGGAAGATTCGACACCGCCGTGACCACCCTCGGCCTGGCAATGGACAGCATCAGGGACCGCACCATGGAGGTCAAAATGTCAGCCGACGGCATCAGCGCCGTACTGAACCAGCGGTTCCCGGAACTTGCGGCCGCCATTCCCAGCCTGGATACTACAAACGGAAAGATCGGAGACGTAAAAAGTGCGGTGGATCTGGTGAGACAGGCATTGGAGACCGTCAACGTCACCCTTGCGGACCTGCACCTGAAGCAGTCTGCCCTGCCGTCGGCCTCCTCTGCCGCCCCTGTCCCCACACAGACGCCCGCCCCAAAACCAGCTCCGACACCGAATCCCTCCAACGCCACAGCCGCCCCGCCGCCCTCTTCCAGCTCCGGACTAAGTGCTTCCGGGCAGAGCGGGTCCGGACAGAGCGGATCTGGACAGAGCGGATCTGGGCATAGCAGCCCCGGACAAAGCAGTTCCGGGCAGAATGGATCCGGACAGAGCAGCTCCGGACAAAACGGTTCCGGTGAGCTGGAGACTTATTATGCCATAAAAGATTCAGGCACAGGCCGCATGCTGCTGAAAAATGCCACAAAAGCGGAATGCAGCTCCTATATCTTAGCAAACAACCTGGATTTCCAATCCCTCAGCGGAGGCGTATTCCTGGTCAGAAAAAAGGCTACCGCCACAACACCGGACCAGAACAAGACAAAATATACGCTCACTTCAGGATCCGGAGGAATTCTCTCCATGCCCGCCAACCTGAAAACACTCCATGCCTACGCAGAGGGCCTGCACAAAGCACCCAGGGACGAAACCGCCTGGACCCAGGAAAACGGCCCGGAAATCCTGGTCTCCCCCAGCCGTAATTCCATCCTCACCACCATAAAGCGCGGGGACTCCGTGCTGACCGTAGAGCAGAGCGAGAACCTGCTGCGGCTCTCCCGGCTGGATCCTGCCCGGTTTCAGGAACGGTTCCGCATAACTCCCCCCAGCCGCATGGAAAACCTGCAGCCCGCCATGTACAACGCGGTCCGCAGCGCCGTAAACAATAACAACGACTTTCACATTCAGTTCAATATTCCAAATGTAACCAACACCGAAGAATTTGCGCGCTTTCTGCAATCCGGACAAGCCACAAGATATCTGCGGGAGATGATCGCTGATTCCCTTATGGGAAAAAACGACTATCATAGATACGCCAGAAAACTCTTTTAAGATACCCTTCCCGAACCTACAAGGACATGGCAAAGAAAAGAAGACTTTTATTATATCAAACGGAGGATACCACATTATGACAGTAAAAAACACTAAAATACAGCTGCAGTTCAGAAAAGCGGCACGTCTCATGGACAAAAACAACCGCCTGGCCGCAGAAAACACAGCCTTGAAACAAAAGCTTCAGGAACAGACCCCCCTGGTTCAGGCGGCGGAAAAATACAGGGACGAACACCGGAATATTCTGAACGCACTGGCAAAGGCAGAGACAGGATACAGAAACGCAGCCCTGGAACTGACGGCCGCCGCCAAAGAGTACAAAAAGCGCTCCGCCCCCTGTCTCTCATCCAGCACTCATGCCTGAAGCACTTGGAACCTATTCCCTTACTTTAAAAAACAGTTTGGGAAAACAGTACTGCCTGTGGGAAGCAAAGCCTTTCCATGGGCAGTGCACAGCCCTTTTTCCCCTCAAAAATACCCTCAAAAAATTTTTTTAAAAAATTTGAAAAAAGTACTTGCATTTTTGGGAAACATATAGTATTATAAAGAAGTGCTGAGGGAACAGCAGAAAACACAAGGCTGATTGGTCAAGCGGTCAAGACGCCGCCCTCTCACGGCGGAAACAGGGGTTCGATTCCCCTATCAGCTGCTGGAAACCTTGAAATCTATCTCAATAGATTTCAAGGTTTTTTCTTGTTTCAGTTTCTCTCAGCTTCCGCCCCGCCTGCCGCTGCTGAGACATCCCATTCCTCCGCCCCGCATAAAAAATTATACTGCTGTTGTGAAATCTGCCGCCACAAAACAAGAGACGGCCTAAGCCGTCTCCATCTTGTAAAAATTCATCATGGCAATAATCATAAAGATCAGCGTCACCAGCCCCAGGCACACATTCATCAGCACATGGGCAGCCCTAATCCCCCCGGCAGCAAATCCGGCCCAGGCCCCTGCCACCGCCGCCATAATGGCGACGCTCTGGAACAGCATCTGCAGAAACTGCTTTCCCGTTCTGCCCAAAGTACTGCCCCCTGCAGCCTCCGCCATCGCCAGGGCATAGAGCTTGTTGGCGGAGAACAGCACAAAAAACAGAAGGCACAGCAAAGTGATGTCCGGCGCCAGTCCCATAGCCACCGCCCCAGGCAGGATGAAAAGACAGGCATTCACCAGTCCCTGCACATGCTGTATGGCCGTGGCGAACAGGAGCTTCCGGAAAGCCGTATCCGGGATCAGATAGGTGTAGGGAGATTTGAGCTCCTTTCTCCATTTCCCGGTCAAAGCTGTAAAGATAAAAATCACATAGACCGAAGCCCCCGGCAGCACAAAACTGTTCTCCCCTATGGGCAGCCAGGCCAATCCCACTCCCGCAATGGCCGAGGCCAGACTGCCCCCGTCAAAGATAAAAAAGCGGCTTTTCTTGTACTCCAAAAGCTGTCTGTAGAACAGCGCTGCGGCTCCCTTTCCCCGCCAGCGTACCCCGGCTTTCCTTACTTTCTGTCTCCTGCCGGGCCTTTTTCCCATGCTTCCCTGCCTGCGGCTCTCCAGAATCTCCTCATAATCCTCTGAAAACTTAATGGCATCCTCATAATAGGCGCCGGTACAGTTCATCCTCCAGGCCGCCGCAGCCAATACCACCAGAAGCAGAACATAGGCTCCGGTACAGATTAGATTTACCGTCGTGGGCCCTGTAAACAGCAGATGCACCACCGCCCCGTACCAGCCCGCCACCGGCACCAGCTGCACCATATCACTGTGCAGAAAATCCTTAAGCATCTGCCAGCTGAATCCCTCTTTCAGGCAGGCGTACAGAGCCATAAGCACCAGCAGTCCCGCCAGGCCGTATGTCGCCTTTACCACCATTCCCCGTTGTCTCTCCCCCAGCTTCTCGGAGCCATAGAGCAGCATCATAATACTTCCCTCCAAAAGGTTGTGCACCACCACGGAAAAGAGAAAATAAAGGCACAGACGCCAGAGTTCCACAGAAAAAGTCATTCTGCCGAACACCAGGACACACAGGTTCAGCATCAGCTGCAGCGTCAGGGTCTTCAGATGCGCGTACAGCAGCACACTTTTGGGCGATACAGGGGACGGGAACAGAAAATGCACATCGCTCTTCCGGTACACCAGCCCCTTCCGCCTGGCATAGGCAATCAGATTTGCGGGGATCACCCAGAGGGCATAAACTGTCAGCACCGCCGCCATGCCCTGGGGCGAGTCCATACCGGCCTGTTCCGTGACCATTTTCAGGGAAAAAGGAAGAGCAAAGATATAGAAGCCAAGGATCACCAGGTGCACATACGTCCCTGGCCTGCGCAGAGCCTTTCTGACACGGTTTACAAATGTCCTCACATAGAGATAACGAACCGCTCCCATGACTACCTTTCCCTCCCTTCCGGCCCACCATTCCCGGAAGATTCCACGGCCCGATTCTCCTGCCCGGATTGCCCCCTCTGCCCAACACCTTCCTGCTGTCCTGTGACAGAAAAGTACAGTTCTTCCAGGTCCTCATTCCCCAGGGATTCCCTGGCATAAGTCCCCAGTATCTTCCCCTTGTCCATCACAAAAGTCACATCCCAGAGCTCCTTCACCATCTCCAGCATATGGGTGCTGATCAGGATAGTGCACCCATCCGCCCGCCGCTTCAGCAGCTGGGCTTTCAGCTCCTTGATAGCCCCCGGATCAAGCCCCACCATAGGTTCATCCAAAAGGATCACCCTGGGCCGAATGGCCAGAGCGCAGCAGATGCTGACCTTCTGCATCATTCCCTTGGAGAGTTCACCCCCCAGCTTTTCCTGCTTATCCTTCAGCTCAAAAATCTCCAGAAGCTCCAGAAGTTCCTCCCGGGAAACCTCCACCCCGTAAGCCCTGGTGATAAACTCCAGGTGCTCCCGCACAGTCAGCGCCTCATACATATAAGGCAGTTCCGGCACATAGGCAAACTGCCTTTTAGCCTCCTGAGTCCGGGAATCCATCCCCTGAATACGCACCGTCCCCTTGTAGTTCAACAGCCCCGCAATGCTTTTAATGACTGTGGACTTTCCCGCCCCGTTGGGCCCTAAAAGTATCCCGGTCTTCCCGTCCGGCACCGTAAATCCCACCTTGTCCGCAGCCAGATTTTTCCCATATTTTTTTGATAATTCCATCACTTCGAGCATACTCTCATCCTCTATCCGCCCTCCCGGCGGTACCTTTCTGTGTCCTGCTTACAGCTTTTCATTTCACGGCCCGGCGCCTCAGACATCCCGTCACATAAATGTCCCCACATTTTCAAGCCCCAAAAGCACCGCCGTCAAATACAGCAGCAGAAGATGCGCCGGGTAAAAGGCATAGAAGAAATACTTCATCTTAAGCCCCCTGCGGCCATTGTAAAGGGCTACAGGAATCAGGGTTAAAAAGGCCGTCACTTCACTGACGGACATGATCGTGAGCACAATGCAGCCCGCCAGCATGGACCTGACCCTGCCCTTCCGGAACGCATACATGACCGCTATGGTCAGCACACCCATGCCGCCATAATCCGTTCTCAGAAAATCAGCCAAAAGCATCAGCACAATCAGAGCGGTCATGTCGCCGCAGAGCACCTGGACACTGCCGGGAACCTTGTTTCTGCCGTACAGGTAGTAGATCCCCCCGACGCCCCCGCAGAATATCCCGTACAGCAGAATTGTAACCGCCTCACTTTTCACCACCACCAGGCTGTTGACCAGGCTCACCAGGTAAAACCCGGGGAACAGCACACCCCCCGCCATAAGAAGAATTCCCACAGGCCGGCTCAGTCTTTTCTCCCCTTTAAATCTGCCCAAAAAGCCAAAGACACAGAGGGCCGCCAGCCCCAGAAAGAGAGTAAAATACACATTTTGATATCTCTGGTCAAGCAACTTTCCTGTGAGTGCCAGATTGAAAGGAACCTCGGAGATCAGAGCAAACATCCCCATCCTCAAGGCATACTTTTTTACATTACGAGTCTTCTGGAATCCCTCCACCAGCAGAAAACAGAATATGGGAAAACCAAGCCTCCCGATGAACCGCAGAAGCCAATAGGTGAAATAGAGACTCCCGTTTTCCATCATCCATTTGTTGATCTCCTGCGCATTCTGTGAGCCCATGGCCCCCCAGAAACCATTGACCGCAAGCACCCTCTCCAGCACCACTGCTCCCACATGGTCAATGAGCATGGCAATGACAGCGATAATCTTTATGGTACTGCCGCTGATTCCTCTTTTCTGCCCTGACAAGGGCGTGCTGCAACTGACTCCATCCATTTTCCTGTCTCCTTTTCCCGGCACCATGGCCGTTCCCTATCCATTCCATGCTCCGCCGTTTTACGCTATTAACACTTTATCCCTTTAAACTCCATATGTCAATAGGCTGTTGTCGATCAGCGCTCTTTCGGGCCAAACTCTCCTATGGAAACCAGCACATCGCAAAAGGGCGGACCCTGCCGTCCGCCCTTTATGCGCCATAATCACTTCTATATTTCCTGTCAGAACCAGGACTCCGCTCTCTTAGTTCCTGCTTATCCCACTTTATAGCCATTTCCCCAGACCACTTTCAGATAGCGGGGCTCCTTGGGATTGGCCTCTATCTTCTCCCTGATGTGGCGAATATGCACCGCAATGGTGTTGTCCGCCCCAATGGCCTGCATATGCCAGATGTTCTCATAGATCTGACGGTTGGACAGCACCTTTCCCCTCTGCTGCACCAGAAGCCGGAGAATTTTATACTCTATAGGAGTGAGGCGCACGCTCTTGCCCTCCACCGTGACCTTCCTCTGGGTATCGTCTATCACCAGGCCGTCCACACGGTAAATCCGGTCAATATTGGCGCACATGTTCACCAGCTGGGTGTACCTGCGGATCTGAGACTTTATCCTGGCCAGCAGTTCCAGGGGGTTGCAGTCTGTGGTCACATAGTCGTCCGCACCCGCCTCCAGAGCCATGATCTTGGCCGTCTCCGCCGACTGGGCCGATACCACAATAAGAGGGATACTGCTCCTGCGCCGAAGCCCTGCGATCATCTCTATTCCCCTGTCCCAGCCCTTGTCGTTCAGCTCCACATCCACAAGCATCAAATGCAGTTCCGAGCTGCCAAGCCGCTCCTGAAGCTGTTCTATATCCGCCGCCACCAGCACGGAAAACCCTTCACTCACAAGAAGGGACGCCATTTTCTCCCCGATCCCTGTCTGATTGTTATACACCAGAATATTTTTCTCCATACGTATCTTCCATCCTTTCCATAAATTTTATATCAATTCAGCCATAGTCATTCTCCAAAATAAACCGACAGGTCCATGGAATCCAGGACCCGCTCCACTGTCTCCTGGTCGAACCCCTTGAAGGTGGCGGACATATCCCATCCATTCAGAGAGATAACCGCGTGAACGCTTCTCTCTTCCCCTTCCACTGTATCGAACATCACAAAGCACAGACCCTGGCTTGTGACAAAATGTCTCTCATTGCAGCTCTCACCGCCGTAGACGGTGCTGCTGCTGTAAAATTCATATCCCCTGTTGTCGCACTGGTTCATGAAAAAATAAGAATTCCCGTTTGAAAGCCGCAGGAAAGTCCGCCGGCCCTCCTCTGTGACGGTGACGCTCTCTGTGGTGAACTCCGTGCCAAACACCTCCTTGGAGGGAAGCACCGCAGACACACTGCCGTCTGCCAAAAAATCCTCAATGGAATTGTATTCAACGGTCTCAAATTCAATGATTTCAGGTTCACAGATTTCGTAGCTGCCTTCCTCTGTCTCCTCAGGGCCAGCATCCGCTGCAGTAAATACCCCCCCTAGCTTGAAAAATGAGCCCTCCTCCAGGACGCCCTTGCTTTCCTTCTCATCCTGCAGACTGGTGATGGTAAATCCACCCTCCTCTATTTTGATTATGCTCTCCCGGTAGCTGTTGGCCGCAGCCGTCCCCACGCCGCAGAGCAGGAACACCACGGCAGCCGTACAGCCCCTGGCAATCAGGTACCTGCGCACCCTCTGTGCCTGACGGGGCAGCCCCTCTCTGATTTTCTCAGCGTCCATGGAAATATGCGGCAGCCCTTCCGCCGCCTGGCGGTATGCATCTTGAAATTTATCCAAAGTCGTACTCCTCCTTCAATGCCTTCCTCAGCAGCTCCCTTCCTCTGGTGAGCTGCGATGTCACAGTAGACTGACCCCGGCCGGTGACTTTTGCAATCTCCTTTACGGACAGATCCTCATAGTAGAACAGGTGAATCACTTCCCGGTATCTGGCCGGCAGGCTCAGCACCTCCCTTAACAGTCTGTGCCTCTCCTCCTGCTTTACCGCCGACTCCTCCGGCCCTGGAGCCGGGGACGGAACACCCGGGGCCGTGCCGCCTGACGCCGAACCCTGTTCCTCCCCTGTCTCCGGCCAGTCCATGTCTGCCGCCCTGTCGCTCCTGCGCCGCCTCCAGGCACTGCGCCAGACCTTCCGGCAGGCATTCACGGCCACCTTCAGAAGCCATGCCTTCTCATGCTCAGGACTCTGGAAACTGTCCCCGCGCTTGAGATACTGGTAAAACACTTCCTGCACCACGTCCTCCGCATCCTGCACATTCTGCAGATCGGAAGAGCACACGTCTGAACTCCAGTCACCGAATACGATCTC
>CAJUNZ010000102.1 GCA_910587755.1 uncultured Acetatifactor sp.
GATCGTATTCGGTGACTGGAGTTCAGACGTGTGCTCTTCCGATCTTACATGTTCAGCACCCTGGGAATGCCCACCGTGCCCCTGGGGGCCTTATCCGGTTCCAGGGAAGGGTAGGAGAAGAGCCGCTCCAGCTTGTAATCAAACAGATTGGGCACATTTCCGGCGTTTTTCTGGCCTCCTATGCCCCGTTCGCACCGGTTGCCGGAGACAAACTGCCGTCCGCCGGAAAATTTGTTCACTGTCAGACGGCAGCTGTTGGTACAGCCCCTGCACTTGGCCATGCTGGTCTCATACCGGAGGGCGCAGAGCTTTTCATAGGAGAGCATGGTGGTCTCCTGGCCTTTCTGCCAGCCGTCCCTGGCGATGAGGGCGGCGCCGAAAGCCCCCATAATGCCGGCAATATCCGGACGCACGGCCTCGCATCCGGCGATTTTCTCAAAGCTGCGCAGGACGGCGTCGTTGTAGAAAGTACCTCCCTGGACCACAATATTTCTGCCCAGCTCCGAGGCGTCGGAGACCTTGATCACCTTGAACAGGGCGTTCTTGATGACAGAGTAGGCCAGCCCAGCGGAGATGTCGGGCACTCCAGCCCCTTCTTTCTGGGCCTGTTTTACCCTGGAGTTCATAAACACAGTACAGCGGGTGCCCAGGTCGATGGGATGGGGGGCAAAGACGGCCTCCCTGGCAAAATCCTCCACATTGTAGTTCAGGGACTTGGCGAAAGTCTCAATGAAGGAACCGCACCCGGAGGAGCAGGCTTCATTTAACAGCACGCTGTCCACGACCTGATCTTTGATCTTGATGCACTTCATGTCCTGCCCGCCGATATCCAGAATACAGTCCACATCCGGGTTGAAGAAGGCAGCTGCGTGGTAGTGCGCCACGGTCTCCACTTCGCCCTGGTCCAGCAGGAAAGCGGCTTTCATCAGGGCCTCACCGTAGCCGGTGGAGCAGGCTCGGGCAATGCGCACGCCCTGGGGCAGCATCTCATAGATCTCCTTCAGGGAGCGGATGGCAGTGTTCAGAGGGCTCCCGTCGTTGCTGCTGTAGAAGGAGTAGAGCAGAGCCCCGTCCTGGCCCACCAGAGCCACTTTGGTGGTGGTGGAGCCGGCGTCGATGCCCAGGAAGGCGTCTCCCTGGTAGGAGGCCAGGTCGGCTCTGCCTACCAGAGCCTGGCTGTGCCGCAGACGAAAGGCCTCGTACTCCTGCTCATGGGCAAAAAGGGGCTCCATGCGTTCCACCTCAAATTCCATCTTCAGCTCGGAGGAAAGCTTCGTCAAAAGTTCCTCCAGAGACAGGGGGCGGGGCCCCTGGGCCGCCGAATTTGAATCAAAATCAGTCGTTCCCAGCTTCTCCAGTGCGTTCAGGGCAGAACCGATGGCGGCAAAAAGGTGAGAGCTTCCCGTGTCTACGGTGTGCTCCTGGTCCAGGTGCAGTGTCCGGATAAAAGCGGCTTTCAGCTCCGACAGAAAGTGCAGGGGACCTCCCAGGAAGGCCACATGGCCCCGGATGGGTTTCCCGCAGGCCAGACCGGAGATGGTCTGGTTTACCACGGCCTGGAAAATGGACGCGGCTAGGTCCTCCTTGGTGGCTCCTTCATTGATCAGGGGCTGAATGTCGGTCTTGGCAAAGACGCCGCATCTGGCTGCGATATCGTAGAGAGATTTATAGTTTTTTGCATATTCGTTCAGGCCGGAGGCATCTGTCTGGATCAGGGAGGCCATCTGGTCGATAAAAGAGCCTGTGCCTCCGGCGCAGATGCCGTTCATGCGCTGTTCCACGTTTCCATCTTCAAAGTATATGATTTTGGCGTCCTCGCCCCCCAGCTCAATGGCCACATCGGTCAGGGGGGCCATCTCCTGCAGGGCGGAAGCCACGGCAATGACCTCCTGGATAAAGGGAACTTCCAGGCAGCCAGCCAGGGTCAGTCCACCGGAGCCTGTGATCATGGGGTGCAGAGACAGGTTTCCAAGCTGTCCCTGTGCCTTTTCCAGAAGCCTGGAAAGGGTTTCGCGGATGTTGGCATAATGTCTTTCGTAGTCGGAAAACAGGAGATTGTGCTCCTGGTCCAGTATGGCTACCTTGACAGTGGTGGAGCCGATGTCAATGCCGCAGGCCATGGTCTTGTCTGTATATTTGTGTTCCATGAGATCGTCCTTCCTATATTATGCTAAAGTGAGTGTCGACATGCAATGACATTCCAAGACATTATAGTACAATGGGCTGCAAAATGCAAATAGCAAAAGCTGTGAAAACTTTCTTAAAAAACTGATTTTTGTATTAAACTTGGAAAAGTCTGGTTTACTTATGGGGCGGGGGATGGTAGAATGTACCTGTGCGGTCGCCTGTCCCCACCCTTTTTCAGTCTATTTTTGCAGGGGAAGAGATATGCGGACAAGGGGCCGGTTTTTGAGGCACTTTTTGAGTGGTGCACAGTGGGAGGATTGGACGAGATGAGCAATTTTGAGAAAAAATATGGAAAGTATGCGGTCAGGAACCTGTCCCTGATGCTGATTATGTGCTATGTGGTGGGCTATGTGATAAGCCTGATCAACCAGGATTTCCTTTATTATCTGACGCTGAATCCCTATGCCATAATTCATGGGCAGGTCTGGAGGCTGTTCACCTGGATCGTGGTGCCGCCCTCATCCCTGGATCCCTTTACCATAATTATGCTGCTTTTTTACTATAATATAGGAACCAGCCTGGAGCGAACCTGGGGCACCTACCGCTACAATGTGTACCTGTTTTCAGGCATCCTGTTCACCATACTGGGGAGTTTTGTCTGGCTGGGTTACTATTATTTAAATGGCGGCGGCAGCATCAGCACGGTGGTGGTAAGGGAGGTGTTTCAGCAGTACTCCCGATTGTTTAACACTTATTATATCAATATGTCCATTTTCCTGGCTTTTGCCGCCACATTCCCGGATGTGCAGGTGCTTTTGATGTTCCTTATCCCGGTGAAAGTGAAATGGATGGGAGTTCTCTACGGCCTGGTGCTGCTGTATGACTTTATTTTTGTGCCCAGTATGGAAATCCGGATTGCCATTGTCTCCTCGCTGCTGAATTTTATTATCTTTTTCTTCCGTTCGAGAAACCATATTCACATGTCTCCCAGGCAGGTGAAGCGGAGGGTGGAGTTCAGGCAGGATATCCGGCGGGCTTCCAAGGTGACAAAGCATAAATGCGCCGTGTGCGGACAGACGGAGGATGATGATCCCGACCTGGAGTTCCGCTTCTGCTCCAAGTGCAACGGCAACTATGAATACTGTCAGGCCCACCTGTTCACACATACCCATGTAAAGTGAGAGGGGGAGTCGGGGCATGTGCCCGGGAGGATTGACGCCGGATGAGGGATGATGTTTCAAAGGAAGTGCTGTTTGCACAAAAATTAGAAAAGATATGCCGGACTGCCAGGGATCAGGGGAATTGTGTCAGCACAGAGCAGGTGGCGGCGGAATTTGCGGAGCTGAATCTTGGCAGTGAAAAGCTGCAGATGGTGCTGGACTATCTGCTGGAGCGCAGGATCGCCATTGACGAACCGGGGGATCCTGACAGTTTTCTGACAGATTCCGAAAAAAATTACTTAAAGGACTACCTGGAGGGACTTGCCGCCCTGCCTGTCTGCAGCAGAAGGGAGCGGGAGGCGCTGGTCCGGGCTGCCATGACAGGGGAGAAAGGGGCCAGGCAGCGCCTGACGGAGAGCTTTCTGCCGGAGGTTGCGGACATGGCCAGGCTCTACGCCGGGCAGGGAGTGTTTGTGGAGGATTTGGTGGGAGAGGGCAATGTGGCCCTGGCGGCGGCAGTGGACGGACTCCGGGGTACGGAGGAGCCCTCTAAGGTGCCGGGGTTTCTGGCAAGGCAGATTATGGATGCCATGGAGGAACTGGTTCGGGAGTGCGCGGCCAACGCCAGGATGGATAAGAAGGCGGAGGAGCGGGTGAACCAGGTGGCGGACAAAGCCAGGGAGCTGGCAGGGGAGCTGCGCAGGAAGGTGACGCCGGAGGAGCTGTCCCGGGAGACCGGCATGTCCCTGAAAGCGGTTCAGGACGCTCTGCGCATGAGCGGCTTTAAGATAGAGGATATAGAGTATGCAGAAGACGATCTATGAGGACTATAAATACAGTATGCAGGATGTGGGAAGGGTCTATGTGGGCTGTAAATATACTCTGGGAGAGCTGCTGGAGGCGGAGGATGTAAGCTTTAAATTTCGCCTGGTGGTACAGAGACATATCCTTCCTGAGGGGGACAGGGAGGACACCCTGGAAACCCATCTGTACTATCTGTCCCGGGAGAGTTTTCTGGTAAAGATCTATCAGCAGCTGAAGGCCCGGGTGAAGGTAAATGTGATCCAGGAGAAAAAAGGCATTCTGGGAGGCCGGGCACAGAAACAGTATGTGACAAAGCAGATGGGGGTGGAAGAGCTGGCGGCCCTGTCCCCGAAGGAAAAGGAGCAGGTGGGGCTTGTGATCCAGGAAATTTCCGTGAGTAAACTGGCCCTGTCGGCGTTTTGAAGTTTGACAGAGATTATAATACAAGGAGAAAGTGATGAGAGTAGAAGATTTATCCAGTTATGAGATCATTGAAAGGGGCCGGATCGAGGATATCGACAGTGTCACATATCTGTGCAGGCATAAGAAGACAGGGGCAAGGGTGGCTCTTGTGTCCAATGACGATGAGAACAAGGTGTTCTATATCAGTTTCCGCACCACTCCCAAGGATTCCACCGGCGTGGCCCACATTCTGGAGCACTCTGTGCTCTGCGGTTCCCGGGAATTTCCGGTGAAGGATCCTTTTATTGAGCTCTGCAAAGGATCCCTGAACACTTTTCTGAACGCCATGACTTATCCCGATCACACAGTCTATCCGGTGGCAAGCTGCAATGACAAGGACTTCCAGAACCTGATGCATGTGTACCTGGACGCGGTTTTTTACCCCAATATCTATGGGAACGAGGCCATCTTCCGCCAGGAGGGATGGCATTATGAGCTGGACGAGGCGGGCGAACTCACATACAACGGTGTGGTTTACAATGAGATGAAGGGGGCTTTCTCCTCCCCGGACGGCGTGCTGTACAGGGAGATTCTCACCGCACTGTATCCCCACACCACCTATGGCTGCGAGTCCGGGGGGGATCCGGAGGTGATTCCCGAGCTGACCTATGAACAGTTTCTGGATTTCCACAGGACTTATTATCATCCTTCCAACAGCTATATCTATCTGTATGGAAATATGGATATGGCGGAGAAGCTGGACTTTATCGACAAGCAGTATCTGTCCGCCTACGAGGCCCTTTCCGTGGAATCCCAAGTGACCAGGGAGCCGGTTTTCAGCGCACCCGGGCGCAGGGTCAGGGAGTATTCTGTGAGCGAGGGACAGAACCTGGAGGAGAGCACATACCTGGCCTGGAATCTCTCTGTGGGAGACAGTCTGGATCGGGAGCTGTGCGCTGCATTCCAGATTCTGGACTTTGCTCTCTGCAGTGTGCCCGGGGCTCCGCTGAAGCAGGCTCTCATAGACAGGAACATCGGCAAGGATGTGTTCAGCATATATGACAACGGTGTAAAGCAGCCTTACTTCAGCGTGGTGGCCAAGGGCACTTCTGCGGACAGGGAGCAGGAATTTCTGGATACCATCCGGCAGGTGCTCAGGGACATTGTGAAGGATGGATTTGACAGAAAATCCCTTCTGGCGGCCATCAACCACTATGAGTTCCGGCATCGGGAGGCGGATTTCGGCAGAACGCCCAAGGGGCTCCAGTACGGTATCCGGGTGCTGGACAGCTGGACTTACGACGATTCTCTGCCCTTTGTGCACCTGGAGATGAACGACACTTATGCGGCGCTGCGCCGGAAGGCCGAGGAGGGGTATTTTGAAGGGCTGGTGGAAAAATACCTGCTGAATAATCCTCACGAGGCCATGCTGGTGCTGCTGCCCAAAGCAGGGCTTGCCCTGGAGCAGGAGGCGGCGCTGAAGGAGAAGCTTGCGGAGCGGAAAAAGCGCATGTCCCAGAAGGAGCTGGAGGATATCCGCAGCATGATGGATGCCCTGGAGGAATTCAGGGAGCGGGAGGATGCCCCGGAGGATCTGGCCAGAATTCCCCTTCTCTCCAGGGAAGATCTGAAGCGGGAGGCGGAGCCATTTTACAATGAGGAGCGGACCCTGGGGGGTGTTCCTGCGCTGTTCCACAGGGTGCACACCAACGGCATCGGATATCTGAGGCTGATCTTCAAGGTGCAGGATATTCCGGCGGAGTATTTTCCCTATATCAGCACGCTGAAAAATATGTTCTGCAACCTGAATACAGAGCATTATTCCTATGGGGAGCTGTGCAACGAGATCAATCTTTCCACGGGGGGGATTTTTGCGGTGCAGAACCTCTACCAGAAGGAGGGAAAAGAGGAGAGTCTGCTCACGGTGGAGATTGCAGGCAAGGCCCTTTCAGGCAGTCTGGGCAGGGCTCTGGAGCTGATGCAGGAGATGATTCTGACCAGCGACTTTGGAGATGCCAAGCGCCTGCGGGAGGTTCTGGCGGAGAATAATTCCAGGATGCGGGAACACATGCAGGAGTCAGGGCACAGCGTGGCCGTGCAGAGGGCTCTTTCCTACAGCTCGGTCAGAGAGGCGATTTCGGAGGAGCTGAACGGAATCTCCAATTTCCGTCTCACCACCTGGCTGGAGGAGCATTTTGAGGAAGAGGCGGGGAACCTGACGGACAAACTCACCGCTCTGAGCCGGATGATCTTCCGCCCGGAGAATCTGGTTGTGGATTTCACCGGGGACCAGGAGGTATTTGAAAGTCTGGAAGGGGCTGTGGCTGCCCTGAAGGAGAAGCTGTATACCTGCCAGGTGGAGCGGGGGAACTATGTGCCGGAAGTTTCCAGGAAGAACGAGGGCTTTATGACCTCGGGACAGGTGCAGTATGTGTGCCGTGGAGGAAATTTTGCGAAAAAGGGCCTGCCCTATACGGGGGTTCTGAATGTGCTTCAGGTGATGCTGGGGTATGAGTATCTGTGGGTGAAAGTCCGTGTGAAGGGCGGGGCTTACGGGTGCATGTGCGATTTCTACCGGGACGGAAACTGCTATTTTGTGTCCTATAGGGATCCGAATCTGGGCCAGACCATTGAGGTGTACCAGGAGGCGGCCCAGTTCCTGGCCGACTATCAGGGCAGCGAAAGAACTTTGACCCAGTATGTAATCGGCACATTCAGCTTCATGGATGTTCCCCTGACGGCGGAGGCCAAAGGGCGCCGTTCCAGGGATGCCTATTTCAGAGAGCTTACCTATGACATGGTGCAGAAAATGCGGGATGAGGTTCTGAACGCCACTGCAGAGGATATCCGTGGCCTGGCGGACTATGTGAGAGCCTTTATGGAGGAAGATTGTCTCTGCGTGGTGGGAAGCGAGCAGAAAATTAAAGCAGAGTCAGATAGATTTATGAAGATCGAGAACCTTTTCTAGAATTTTTCGTCAGTATTGTCAGACGAAACCAGAAGAGACCGGGGCGTACCCATGGCGGAGTGCCCCGGTTTTTCCGCCGGGAGATCTTTTCGGTTTTTGCGTAAGGCTTCTCTTGCGTCTCCGAAGGAATCGGATTGTTTCCCGGCGGGAACCAGGAAAGGGAAAGGTGGCAGGGATGAAGAGGACAAGTGGGAAAAGATTGCTGGCCGGGCTTATGTGTGCGGGAGTTATTTTGACTCTGGCAGGCTGTGGGGCCGGCTCCGGAGGCAGCAGATGGACTGACGGCTCCGGGGCGGGAGACTCCTACCAGGACGGGAATCTTGAGGTGAGCGCTGAGGACACGGGGTACGGAACCATGGGGACCGGCGGCGGGCCGGGGGAAACCTCAGGGAGCCAGGACTCCGGGGTCCGGGACGCCCGCAAGCTGGTGGAGACAGTGAATCTGGAGGTGGAAACCAGGGAGTTTGAGCAGCTGATGACCGCCCTGGAGAGCCGTGTGGGGGAACTGGGCGGCTATATAGAGAGCATGAACACCTACAACGGCAGCCGCTATTCGGGTGAGGGCGCCGTCCGGAATGCATCCCTGACCGTCCGCATTCCCCAGGGAAATCTGCGGGGATTTCTGGAGACCGTGTCCAACGTGGGCAATATTGTCAGGCGTTCCGAGGATGTGAAGGATGTCACCCTGTCCTATGTGGACATGGAAAGCCGCAGGGATACTCTTCGGGTGGAGCAGTCAAGGCTTCTGGAGTTCCTGGACAAAGCTCAGACGGTGGAGGAGATTATTACCCTGGAGGAGAGGCTTTCCGAGGTGCGCTATCAGCTGGAGAGCATGGAGTCCCAGCTGCGCACCCTTGACAATCTGGTTGATTACAGTACGGTATATATCAGTATCTCCGAGGTACAGGAGCTGACGCCAGTGGAGGAGCCCACGGCGGGGGCCAGAGTCAGGGACGGCTTCCTGAAAAGCCTGGAGGATATCCGCTGCGGATTTGTGGAGCTGGGGATCTGGTTTGCGGTGAAACTTCCCTACTTTGTGCTCTGGGGAGCGGTGCTGTTTGTGGTGATACTGCTTCTGCGCAGACGCCGCAGGCGGCTGTATGGGAATAAGGAGGAGAAAAAGAAAGATGGGCCAAAAGAAAATATATAAGGCGGGTTTTGTCACTCTCATCGGCAGGCCCAATGTGGGGAAATCCACGCTGATGAACCAGCTGATCGGGCAGAAGATCGCCATCACTTCCCCGAAGCCCCAGACCACCCGCAGCCGTGTCCGAACGGTGCTCACCACTCAGGAGGGGCAGATTGTGTTTTTGGATACGCCCGGCATTCACAAGGCCAAGAACAAGCTGGGCGATTATATGGTGAGCACGGCGGAGCACACTCTGGAGGAGGCGGATCTGATCCTGTGGCTTGTGGAACCCTCTAATTTCATCGGCGCAGGGGAGCGCCATATCCTTGAGCAGCTGAAGAAGGTAAAAAGACCGGTGTTTCTGGTGATCAACAAGATTGACACCGTGAAAAAGGAGGCGCTGCTGTCTTTTATAGACACTTACCGCAGGGAACTGGATTTCAAGGAGATTGTGCCCGTTTCGGCTCTGAAGGGGGACAATACGGATGAGCTGGTAAAATGCATATTCCAGTATCTTCCAGAAGGGTATCCCTTCTTTGACGAAGACACTGTCACAGATCAGCCCATGCGTCAGATTGTGGCGGAACTGGTGCGGGAAAAAGCTCTGCGCCGTCTGGAGGAGGAGATTCCCCATGGCATTGCGGTGAGCATAGAGAGCATGAAGGAGAGAGGAAAGATCTGCCATATCGACGCGGTGCTGGTGTGTGAAAAGGACTCCCACAAGGGTATCATTATCGGCAAAGGCGGCGCCATGCTCCGCCAGATCGGCTCCGAGGCCCGAAAGGAGATCGAGGAGATGCTGGAGATGCAGGTAAATCTGCAGCTGTGGGTGAAAGTGAAGAAGGACTGGCGGGACAGCGATTTTCTTCTGAAAAATTTCGGCTACGATCCCAGAGAGCTTTCTGGCAGGGGACGGAAAGGGCAGGGCGTATAAGAAAGTAAAAAAATGCAGACTCTAAGAGTACATGTGAGAGAAGGCTCTGTGGGGCATCTCAC
>CAJUNZ010000103.1 GCA_910587755.1 uncultured Acetatifactor sp.
GAAGGTTTTCTTCGCCAGAAGGAACTCCCCTGCCGCCATGTCAACGGCTGCATGTTCCAATCCCGGAGGAATACGGCTCTGATGAATTTTATTCCGGATGCTACTTTTTACTTTATCCACACAGAAGGCCAGGGAAGCAGTATCCCCTTCCCCGGCCTCCTCATACCCCAATGTCTTCAGTCTTTCCTTTACCGCATCCACATCAAACACACGGATACCTCCTCTCTATGTCCTGAGCCTGAAATTACGCCCCGGGGGCTTATTTTATGGCGGCGATAAACACCTGGTCCGCACAGGGGAAGGTCACCAAAGCCGTGGCCACCGCCTTGATCCACTTGGCCACAGGGTCATTTGTGGCGTACTGCTCAATGACCACGTTTCCAATCTCCGTAAGCTCCACATCCGGCTTCTTCCGCAGCTCCAATTCCTCCGCAGTCAAACCAAACAAAGTCTCCCCCAGGTTCCCTTCCGGAAGGAACACAAAAGCGTTCTCGGCAAAATAGCGTTTTGTGGTGTAGGTGCCTTTTGCTGTCAGGATCCTGTACTTGGCGTCATAGCTGGCCACCTGAGGCAGGCTCAGGGTCTGAAGAAATGTGTTCAGCTCCTGCCTGGAGAGCAGCCTGTCGCTGTTGACTCCAAACACAGCCTTCCGGATCTTCTCATCTTTCAGCATAATGTTCAGGATCCGCTTGGAAGTCAGCACTCTTGTGGGAGTGAACCCTGTATCCGAGACGATCCTGTCCACAGCCCCGTCCATGTCATCCAGGATTGTGGAGGCATCTCCTGACCAGGTAAAGGCCTGTTTGTGCGTGGAGGGCACACCATAGTCAATCTCGGCCTTGTAGCCGTTCTCGTTGATGGACAGCTTTCCTGTAGACAGGGCCTCTCCCCGCAGGGCCTCCGCCCTTGTGAGCACAGAGTCCTGCAGAACGTCCACATCATTGTAAATCTTCTGCACCGCCTCATGCTCTTCCGCATCGTTCCTGGGCTGCTCCAGGCGGATAATCTCCTTCTCGGAAAGTTTTCTCTTGCGCTTGATCAAGGCCAGTTCTGCAATGTCGTATCCTGTCCCTTCCCTCTGGTCAATCTCAGCCTCCGTGTCAAAGGCATGGATGGAGGCGGACACAGGAAGATTGTTTGCCCCCTTTATCATCCTGATCTCCAGCGCCTCCGTCTTCCTGGCCGGAAACAGCTCCTCCAAAACCTTTTTCTGGGGAGTCCTGGTTTTCGTGTAATCAATCAGTTCCTTATAACTCAGCAGTTCTTCTACACTGGGCATCTGCTTGTTCTCCTTTCTTTTTGATCTTCGCCCATCCGGCTTTTACGCCTCCCGGGCAGCTTTCCTGAACTTGATCTCCGGCAGCTGTTCATGGATTGCCTCTCCTACTGCCTCCGTATACTCCACATCCAGAGGCAGGCGCTCCCCGATGACATAACCTTCTACAAGAAGCGCTCCCGGCTGGGGACCGTTTGTCACATCCACCGCTTCCATCAGCAGCCCTGCGGGCTTTCCCAGAAATGTCACCGTGCCTGTTCCTCCGGAAGACGCCCCCAGGCGGGTGACTGTACCCGCCACCGATATAATACTTCCTTTGTGTACGATCTTTCTTCCCTCCCCATCGGGGGCCACCCCGTCCGGCAGCACTGTCCCTGTGAAGGAGACCGTCTTCTCCGACGCAAGGAATTCTTTTTCCTGCGTCCTCATAATACCTGTCTTATAATACATTCCCTCTGTTCTCCTCTCTGCGGATTCTTTTTCCGAATTTTTCCCGAAGCATTGCCCCAGCACTTTGCTTCCGCGTTTTACATCAGTACTTTACTCTGTACCCCACAGGCTGCTTTTTACACTGGCTGTCTCCGCCTCATTGCGCTGCTTTGCGTACTGGGAGGCATATCCTTCTTCAGGTGCTTTTCCGCCCTTGGGCTTATAACCGCCCTTTCCCTGGGAGCCGCCGCCAGAATCGCCCGGCTCTCCTGCTCCGCCTCCGTTTCCGTTTCCGTCTTTGAACAGAAAGCTTTTGGACTTCCGGATTGCTTTCAGCTGCTCCTCCAGCCCGGCCACACTGCCCTCCTCTGTCAGGACCAGCTTTGTGCGGTCAAACAAGGCTGCGGTCATGTCCTCATCATGGACTTTCCCTGCCACGGCCAGTTTAATAGCATTGGTGAGGCGCAGCTCCTTCAGCTCATCCGCATGCTTCTTTGCATCTTCCTTGTTGGCCTTCTGCAGGTCCTCAATCTGTTTCTTCAGCTCCGCGCTGTCGCCCCCGGTCTTTTTCAGCTCCTCCAGCTGCCTGTCCCTGGCCGCGACCAGGGTCTGCAGCTGCTCTTTCTCCGCCTTGGCTGTATCCAGGTCCGTTTTGGGCACATAACTCTCCAGTTCCTTCAAGGACGCCGTCTCCGCCTTGGCCGCCAGCTCCTCGCTGATGCCAAGGGCTGTGAATTCTTCTTTCTTCATTCCTCTTTCCTTCCTTTCTCTCCCTGATATTTTTCTGCGGCATAGGTGGTCAGGGCGCCGCAGTAACAGCAATACACGTCACCCTCTTCAAATGTCCTGTGCCTGCACAATTCCGTTCTATTTTCGGAACAGCGGTTTACCTCCCTGACCAGCAGAATCCCGCATTTTGTACAGAACCGCTCCAGCCCCGTGTACCTGGCACCGCAGGTAGGGCATCTTTTATTTCCCATAAATTTGCCTCCTTCCTCCTGAAAATAAGCATGAAAAAAGCACATCTGAAAGACAACTTTCAAAAGTGCCCCTTATCGGCTTCATATTCCAGGAATGGTTTCCTTTAAAGTTTTCAGAAAATCTTTTGCTTTGTTCATAGCGGAATTGTTCTGCAGGAACTCAATCCCTTTTGGCGTAATCATCAGGCTGGCGCCGAGTTTAACCTGCGGCGTTATTCTTCCGGTAACCGGAACCAGTGACATCCCTTCCAGGTACCCGTCTGTGTATAAATGCCTGAAAATATATTCCCAGTAGTTCTGGCTTATCTTCAGTGCCGGTGAGTCAGGGGAAAGATATGCCATATCCGGTTCACACCCTTCTCTCAGGCAGGCATACAAATACGCTAATATACGGTATGCCAGTACAAAATAATCGTCCCTTGCCACGGTATCACTCCTCTGATTTTCCCAAACGGCACCCCTCTTCTAAGAAAAAACACTGCCTAAACGACAGTGTTTGAATATCCTATCAGAAATTCGATTTTGTTCAGTCCGAAACTGGAAGTTCCACAAGGCACATTTTCCAATCCATATGAAGACCAAGGGCAATATTTTCTTCCATGTCTTTAACAATTTCATCTATCAGCTCCTGGGTATATCCCATCTCTTCAGCCTTTTTTATAAATTCTTCCTTGCCCATTCCACATACAACCTTTCTATGGTTTCCCCCACTTCAACCGCAATCGGTCTTGGCGCAGGATTGTTACAGTATTCAGACCATGCTTCCGCTATCATTTCTGAATATCTGTTTTTGTTCTGATTGTTCCAAGCATATTCAGACAAGTCATTTGTCAATTCTGATACAGTCCGGCTGTCAAACAGATCTTGAATGTTCTTCTGTTTACTTACCTTAAGCCAATCGTCAAGTTGATGGCCAAATTCGTGGTCAAAAGTCGCTTTGATGGTTGAACACCCTGCAGGATGCCACTGCATTTCAACTTGTCGAATTCCGCTCTGCAGTGCCTTGTCATAATCACCAAAATATCCTTTATTCAGGCAGATTCCCCTGCACACATCAAAAGGTGGGCCGGGAGACCAGCTGGATGCCATTTCATTTTTTCCTATTGCCAAATACTTTCTGACAAATGATGTTGCTTGTTTGTTCGCCCATTGGACACATTGCTCATCACTCCATCCACAGGTATTATGCTCCTTAATCCACTTCAGCTGCCTCTTGAACTCAACTTCTCTTGCAAGGGCATTTCTTTCATGGGATTCACCCACAAACCTGAATTTATCATTTACTAAATCAGGAAAAACCTGTTTCATGTTGGCTAAGCCCTGATTCCATTCATTTACTGCCCGAATGTCAACACCTCTATATTCTGCATTAATTCCAAGTGATTTTTTTGCATACTCATTTGCTTCCTTGATGGTATTTGCAGGAGTAAAATCAATATTTCCTTCTTTCAGCAAACGCACCCTTGCAGTGGCCAGACCAGCTTTTGCATCCGACAGTTCAGGGGCCAGTTCTATCATCCTCTGCTGAACTCTTCCTATATCGTCATGCTGCAGGAAATCCTTTTTCCATTCCCACCAGGCCTGTCTGTCTTCAGGGGTGCTAAAATCACTCTTCGACATATAAAACTTGGTGTTGATCTCTGCCAATTTGTCATATTCTGTCTGCAGGACCTTTAACTTTTGTTCAGCGTTTTTAATTTCTTCCTCTGGTGTCAGTTTAACATCTTTTTTGGTTCTCTGCAACTCGGATTTGCCTCCGTCCTCCACAACATACTTTTCCTTCCACTCCTGATATGTCATGTCTGCTGGCACATAGCAGGTCTTCCCGTCCTCATCCCTGGCGGCACGCTTCCCGCTTTTATCAAACTCGTCTCCGAAGTACGGCACTGTGGTGCTACGACACCATACATGGAAAGGCGGTGCCGTGGCCCCAGAGGTGTACTCTGACAGGGGAAACACCTTCCCGTCCATCTCCTGACAGATATCGGATGTATGAGAATCCAGTGTGGCCACGATTTTATATTTCTCCACCCCCAGTTCGTTAAAGCAGTCCTTCCGGGACTCCGAGCCAAAGAAAGCGGACTCCGTCATGATAAGCCGTCCCGACTGGTATTTTGAAGTGTTCATGGCCTTTGCCAGGGTATCAATGGTCCTGCCGGGGGCCTGCCCCAGGACGCACATCTGGGTCAGTGACGTATGTACATTCTCGATCAGCTGCTGTTTGCTGCTCCATATCCGTTCTGAGAAGTTCTTCCCGTCCGCAGCCCAAGGCTTCCTGACCAGCTTGTCCAGTCTGTTGGAGTCCACCCCCGTCAGGTTCCATCCCACCCCGATCCCCTTCTGAATCTCAAAAGCCGTCCTGTAAAAGCCCTGCTCATACAGGGACTTTACGTGGCTGTCCACGCTGTCCAGGTAATTGCCGTACAGCTTCTCCGCTTCCTGCTGCACCTGGAGCTTCAGCTGTTCCAAGCGATTGATGTGGACTCTGGCGGAGGCATTCTCCAGCTGCTTCATCCACTGCCCGTTTATGGCATTTTCTTCCCCGTATTTTATGTAGGTCTCCACATCCCAGTGGAATTCCGCCAGCTCTTTGGCATTCAGCAGCTTCCGGGCCTCCGCCATGGAGATGCCGTTGTTTGCCGCCAGCCTGCCGTACCAGGCTTCAATCTTTCTCTCAATCTCCGCCTCCGCCCGGTGCATCTCCTGCTGGATCTTCTCCACAAGCTCCTGGGATTCCCGGTGCTGGGATACCTCAAGCTGCCGGAAGCGCTCCTCCCAGTATTCTTTATTCTCCATTCTCCTTTACGCCGTCCCCGTCCTTTTCTCTCTCTTCTCCCTCTTCCTTTCCGGTTTTCTGAAAAGCATCCCCATACTGGTCCACCTGTTCCCGGGCCTCCTGTTCCTCTGCAGCAATCTGGGCAAGCTCCTTCTCCACATCCACCACCCAAGGATGCCCGGACAGAAGGGTTCTGCGGGAGACCACTCCCATGCTCTGCTGGGCAATCCCTGCAAGCTCCACCTCATTGCGCACTTTCGTGCGGGTCCAGGTCTGAACCACTTTCCCCGCCTTCACCCCCGCGTGACGGCAGATTGCCCGCACCAGGCGTCCGAATCCCGGGCGAAACTCCGCCTCCATGAGTCCCGCTTTCAGCTCCAGAAGAGAGTACAGGTACCCCAGAGCCACCCCGGAGCTGTTCCCGAAATTCTGGGGGTCCGGATCAATCCCCATGCCCTGTTCAAAGATGGACTTGCGGGTCATGGCAAGCATCTTCTCCCGGGCCTCCACGGGGATGTCAATGGTGAGGGTGCTCAGGCCCCCTTTTCCCTCCCCGTCGCTGTCCACCTTGATGGTTTTATACTTTTTGAGCTTCTGCAGAAAGTCCTCAAAGTCCTCCCCTTCATACCCTGCCAGAATAAAAATGATTTCCTGAATGTCCTCCAGATCATTCAGGAAGCCGCTGTACACTTTGTCGTAGGCGTCAATGAGCTCCTTCACATCGTTTAAATCATTACTCCCCTCCGCGTTGTTGGGGAAGGGGATGAAGGGGACTTCCTCAAAACCGTGCTCCCAGGAGTCCGGGGGCACATTGTCCGGCTCCCAGGCTGTGCCGGAGATATCATAGGGCTTCAGGGTATCCAGGGAACCCCGGGACTCCTTACTGTATGCCTGGCAGGAGTCCTTGTCCCAATACTCGTATATATTCAGTTTTCTTCCCTCTTCATCAATCCTGTCGTATACCCGCAGCACTCCGGGCAGCTCCTTCTCCAGGTCATCCGTCCACACCGGAGCCACCTGTTTGGAATCCACCACTGCATACCGGAATTCTCCGTTTTCATTCCGCCAGTAGTGGAGCCACGCCACCGTGCAGTTGGAGGCCGCGATGCACAGATCCTTGCACACTTTGGAAAAGCCGTCCCCCAGCGCCTCCTGCACGGCTGTGTTGGCGGCCCTGTTTCCCAGGTCAAACACAGGCGGGTCCGTGAACAGGTAGGAAGCCTTCTGGTTCACAAGGATATTGTAGAAGTTGGCAGGAATACGGTTGTCGGCGGCCCGTATGGGGCTGTTCTCCAGGGTGTCCCCCCTGGCTCCCCTTTTCAGGATGTCGTTCTTCTTGCGGTAATATCTCTCTGCCGCAGCGGCATCCCGCATGAGCTCCCTGTGCTTCTTCATGCCCGCCTTTATCAGTTTTTTCATTGTTTCCAGGTCCATACTCGCCGCCTCCTGCTGGGTCATTTAAAAAATGACACCTTCGATTTTCTTGTAAGCTCCTCGCAGGCATACCGCATAGCGTCCATCAGGTGATTGAAGTCATCTATGGGCCTGTTCAGCTTCTTTCCGGTCTTACTGTCCGTATCCCACGTGTAATTGCTGATTTCTGTGATAAAGTTCACGCACCGGGGGTGAATGCTGATGTGGTAATCCTGCAGGAAGTCAATGCCGTTGTTTATGCTGTCCGGCCCCTTCCTTGCTTTCCTGATGCCTTTCAGCCCCAGCTCCTGCAGACGGGCAATGCTCTTTTGTTCTGCAGAATCAGCGGTTATCTTTTCCTTACCGTAACCCATCCGGGCAATCTCATCGGCAATGACCTCATTGCTCATGCCCGGCTTATACATTTCATCAAAGACCCATATGGTCTTGCTGCCCTGGTCAATGAACCCGCAGAACAGAGCAGAAGGATCATTCGTATAGCCAAAGTCAAGGCCAAATACAGTTTTAACACCTTTGAGCGCCCTGACTTCCTCAACGCTGAAGAGCTTTTCTTCCCAGTTCTCATACACCAGGCCGTCCACAATGCCCCAGTCGCCAAGACCCGCCACGCGGTAACGCCGGGGATTCTGCTCCCTCATTGTCTCAAAGACTTTCAGGTCCCCTTCGTCCAGCCACTCATTGCAGAGATAATTCGTGGTCATGGCCAGAATGTCCGGATCAGGCGCCGCGTCAAAGAACCGCTTCTTGATCCAGTGATGTTCATTCCAGGGGTTCAGCGTCAGGGTGATCTGTTTGAACAGCCCCGACCCCTCCGGAACCGCACCGCGAATGGATTCATCCAGCATGTTGAAATCATCTTCACTGCTGATCTCATATGCCTCCTCGATCCAAAGCCAGCACAGGCAGCCCTGTTCAACGGTTATGGAAGTGACCTTTAAGGGATCGTCCAGCCCCCGGAAATATATCTTCTGTCCTGTTGGCCTGTAAGTCATTTCCAGGGGGCTTTCCTTTGTCTCCCAGAAAGCGTCAACCCCCAGGCGGTGTATTGCCCATTTCAATTCTGTGAAGCAGGAGTCTTTCAGTGTCCGGAATGTTTTCCTGACCACAAGTGTGTTCGCCTGCGGGTACTTCATCATGTTGGCGATGTACCAGAGAGCGGCTGTCTTTGACTTTTTGGAAGCACGAGAACCTTTGACAGCACGGTACCTGCCTTTATGCCTCCAAAATGTACCATACCCCCGGCCCACCACTTCCGGCAGCTTCACATCCACCCTACCGGATTTTGTCAAGGTATACTGGGCGGGAAACAGAATGCGTTTCTGGTAATCAAACACATACTGGCTGCTAATCTTCAAGGGCATCACTTCCCGAGATCACAATGGGCTTCGGTACATTCACTTCCAGTTTGTCATTCCACATCCCCAGGTGCCTGCCCAGCAGTTCCAGCGCTTTCAGCTTGGAGGCCGCTTTCACTTCCCTCTCTGTACTGCTCCCGGTCTCAGTGTCGGAATGCTTGTATTTTATGGATTCTATGCAGGACAGGTCATCCTCACTGGCTCCACCCTTTATGCAGCCCTGACCGTCAACTACATCCGTCATTTTCAGGAAAGCAATCTTCGCAAGTTCCAGGACAATCCGATCCTGGTTTACCCCCGTGCGCCTGGACCGCCGGGCCATCGCTTCGGAAACAGCCTGCTGAACTGTAGTTTTCTGTAGCAGCTGATAACCTATCTCACCTGCCCTTTTGACGGAATACCCTGCCCTTATAGCCGCTTGTGTTGCGTTCAGGTCAATCAGGTATTCATCAACAAACCGCTGCTGTTTCTCTGTCAGCTTCGCCATCCGGCAACACCTTCCTTTCTGTAAGACCTCCGCGCACAAAAAGACACCTCCTCCCCGCTGTATGCGGGAAAAAGGTGCCTGTGCGGAGGATGATGCATGTCCTGTCTGCTACTTCCAGTCTATACTATATCAAATTTTTTCCGAACAGTGTGAACAAAACGAACAAACTTTGATTAATATCGCAAAAATCTTTCCATCTCCATTCTCACACTGTCCGCCGTAGCCTTCCGCCCCATTTTCACAGCCACCTGCTCCCAGGTCATCCCCTCCAGATACCTGTATCTTACAAGCCGCTGCATCCTGGCCGGAAGCGTCAGCATCCATTCCTCCACCTGCCGCCTGGTCTGCTCCGCCCCGGCCTTACGCTGCTCCAGAAGCTTCTCCTCGTACCTGAGCCTGCTGTCATCTTTCACGGTGAAGGCAGAGCCCTGAATCTTAAAATGCTGTTCCACATACGGGAATTCATGCATGGAGCCTTTAACATTTGTCTGGATGATGGTTTTCTTTTTCTGGTTCAGCCTGCGGATATCCCTCTCCGTCTCCTTGATCAGCTCACAGG
>CAJUNZ010000104.1:0-5538 GCA_910587755.1 uncultured Acetatifactor sp.
AATACAGGGATGTGCTGAAGCTACTGTATGTAATGACGGACGGCAGAACGGCATATTGTATTATGGGAATCGAAAACCAGACGAAAATTCATTACGCTCTTCCAGTCAAGAATGGGGTTTATGATTTCCTCCAGCTGTCTCACCAGGTCAGTGAGGCGGCCAATGCCCATAGGCAGACCATGAAGAAATCACAATTGGAACAGCCAAATAATCTACAAGAAAAAGGGGAACCAACAAACGGTGAGTTTCTAAGCGGTTTCTGGAAGACAGACCGCCTTATTCCTGTGATTGCCCTTGTGATATATTTTGGCTCAGACAGTTGGGATGCGCCGCTCTCCCTGAAAGAAATGTATTCAAGTGTTGACAGCGTAATTCTTGCCCATGCACCAGACTACCATGTAAACCTGATTGCTCCAAGGGAGACGTCAGATGATGAAATCAACGAATTCCACTCGAACCTACGGGAAGTGATGCTTTACATCAAGTATTCTAAAGATAAGAAAACCTTGAATAAGGTTGTAAAAGAAGACATAAAGTTCCAAAGCATGGAAAGACAGGCAGCTGAAGTAATAAATATTGTTACGGGATCCAAACTGAAATATCCCGAAGGGAAAGGAGACGTGAATATGTGTTTGGCAATTCAACAGATGCGGGAAGAAAGCGAAATTAAAGGTGCTGTAGAGGCATACAAGGACTTAGAAGTATCTCTGGCAGACACAATAAAACGGATTGCAGAAAAATTTCATTTATCTGAGAGTGAATCCAATGAAGTAGTAAAACAGTACTGGTAGAAAGGCAGGGGACCTGTTTAGGTATGAACGCCCCCTTTCAGTTTCTATCGGATAGTATTATATATCAATTTCTATAGACATTAGAACTCTCAACAGTGTTGAGAGATTTTAAAACAGGGATATAGAATAACAAAGGAGTGGACATCTTATGATGGCGGCTGTCCAATACTGTTTTGAAAACGCTGACATACTGTCCAAATCCAACACCTGTGGCAATGAGTCAAGGCCCTTCGGGCTTTGACTCATTGCCTGCGGAAATAAACTACGAACATATTTGCGGGATACATGGCCAGAGTCATAAGCGCAAAGAGAAGCAACTCCAGGATATCACTCTGCCAGATACATTTTCAGGCCGTCCTCTATCTTCTGCAGCGTCTCCTCCTTGGACTGGGTTCCCGCCAGATAGGGCCCAAGACATTCAGTCAGCACTTCCCGTATCTTGGCGTCCTCCTTCACAGGCTTATCCAGGCCTTCACACATGGCAACCAACCGGTCCGCCGTCTCTTTGGGAAATGCCTTGGCATCAAAAACTTCGTATCCTCCGTCGTCCTGTTCGATCATAGTGGTCATGGAGAAGTCACTCCTGTCCTTTTCCGCCTGTCTGCGCAGGGAATCGTGATTTACCGGAAAAGAGCCATTGCTCTCCGTATCCTGCACCTGGCTGGACAGAGCAAAGCGCAGGAAATCTTTTGCCGTATCCAGGTACTGGCTCTGGGCGCGGACTCCCATCAAAAGGGAAGGGCTGAATCGGTTCTCAAAGGCGGTAAAATCCCCCTTGATATAGTCCACCATGGACATGGAGGACATGCAGTTTATAAAGCCACCTGCCCGGCTGAAGGCAAGTTTTGCCTTTCCTCCCAGATCCCACATGCTGTAGCATAATTCATTTTCAGGCCGGGTCGAAACAATCCCGCAGTTGTCCCCAATGGCCTTCAAATACTCCAGATATCTGCCCATAACTTCCCTGTCCAGCTGTTTGTCCTTGACCATCTCCTCACAGAAATAAGGATAAAATTTGTCCACCAGCTCCCCGGGAGTCTGATTTCCCAGGTAGCTCTCTGACTGCTGGGCCAGGAACGCTGCCAGGGATTCCACCGTTCCCATCTGTTCGGGAGTAATGTCCCGCCCCAGGGCCATATTGAAGGAGTACTGCAGGGGAACCCCGTAGCGTTTTCCGTCCTCCCTCACATAGGCTCCGGTAATATTGGACATCACTTCCCCGCTCTCCTCCAGAGGCCTTATCAGTTCATCCAGATCTTCCAGAAGCCCCTTGGACACATAGGTTTCCATATTCAGGTCATCCAGCACCAGAATATCCGGTGCATCCTCCCCCAAAAGCAGGGTATTGAGCTTTTTGTATATGGCGTCAAAATCCGGTACGTCATAGCTGTACATGGCGTATTCGTACTCAATGTCGATCCGCACCTGGGGATTGGCCTTGTGATATAATGTTGCCGCCTGTTTCAGCAGAGAATTCTCATAAACGGTGTACAGTTTCAACACCTGGGTTACTTGGGAGACAGCGTCCGGATCATACTCATACCGATTCAGTTTCACCTTCCCGTCCACCTGAAACAGCCCGTAAATGCTCCCGTCCTCCAGGGCGGCCAGTCCCGTGCAGCTGCGGTCGGTGACAGCAAAATCTGTGTCCAGGCCCTCCACCAGCATCTCCCACTCTCCCTGGGGATCTCCTCCGGACAGGCGGAAGATACCGTCCTCCCCGGCAGCCACCAGGGTACCGTCCTTCAGGGCTGTCAGTTTCATACTGCCGGAACCTCCTCCAAAGACAAACACATTGTCGCCGGCGCCGCCGGTGGGAAGGGGAATCACAGCCCCATCCTGGGCACGGCCCTCAGGCCGTTTTTCAATCTGCCCGCCGGTTCCATCCGAAGAGCGCAGATAGACATTTTTCCCGTCGGTGACAATGCCGCCCTCATAGACAGAGACGTCGGTGTCGCTCTCCAGCACCCTGCCGTCCTCCCCGGAGTGAAGATACAGCGTAGAATAGGAAATGGATACCAGAGTGCCGTTGTCCAGGGCGGCAAATCCCTGTATCATCTCATATCCGCCCCATTCCTCATTGGGGGTGGACCACTCCTTGGGCGTGATCTCCTGGGCCGTGTCTCCCCCGCCTTTCCACAGGCGGCCCATAAAGGAATCCGTCCCCTCCTGCACATAACCTGTATATAGGTACTGGATTCCATCCTGTCCCTGGGAGATCTGTGCCTCCAGCCATCCTCCGCAGGACAGCTCCATGGAAGCCAGCCACTCCTGGGTTACATCCACAAAACCATCCTGCTGCTTCTCCCACTCCCGCAGAATGGTCTTCTCCTCCTGCTCCATGGAAGTCAGCAGATGCAGCCTGCCTTCCACTGTAAAAAGCTGATGGATGGTTCCATCGGTCAGTTCCTGGGGCAGGATCTCTTCCTTCTCCACATATCTTCCTCTGGCAGAATCCGGCCCGCCGCCAGTCCCACTGGCGCTTTCCCCCGGAGTCTGTGAAACGCTGCCTTCTCCGGCTGTCTCCTCCTCGCCGCAGGCGCCCAGCACACCTGTGAGAAGGGTCAGGGACAGCACCGCAGCCAAAACCCTCTTCCACTTTGTCCTTTTCTTCATTCTGTTACCTCCCGCCCGTCCTGTCCGGAAAGGCTCATTTTTTAGATTTCCATTGATTTCAGCCCTGCAGAATCCGGCTTCCTCTCAACAAACCCAATGGTAACAGAAAAATGTCAAAGGCCTGTGTCCGACTTGTGCCTAAGTTGTAAAATCTGATGCCCGCCAGGAAATGCCCGCAGGCGGTTTTTATTGGGAGGATTTTAGAGGGTTCCCAGATAAAAATGAAACTGAAATATTTCCACACTCTGGATCATCTGACCCTCCGGGTCGTCCGCCCGGCACAAAAATAAGTCTCCCGTTTTGACAGCGGCAAAAATCCCCCCGGAGCCCATGGGCTGATACAGAATTCCCTCCTGGGTCCACTGTCCTCCTGGCTCCCCTGTTTCCATGTCGAAGGAGCGGGCATACTCCTCCAAAACTGCCGAAAGCCCGCCGCCATCCTGGTACTCCAGAGAGACATAACAGTTTATCGAGGCGTCCAGAACCTGGCCGCTCACCCCGTTCAAAATCAATTCTGCCGTCATTTCCCGGCTCTGAAAGGACACGGTCCAGTAACTGTGAAACAGATCCTCTTTCCCCTGTACGCCCCCTTCTCCCGGGGACCAGAGATAACAGTATGCTTTGAACTCCTGCAACCCGGGCTCTGCCCCTTCTGTCCCGCTCAGCCCGAAATGGCGCATAAAAAAATCTTCCACCCAGTCCCTGCCGCAGTCTATGGCCTGGACCATGGAGAGCTGTCCGGCCTGGGGTTCATGGGGATAGACATCCTGTCCGCTCCCCAGATCCTGCACCGCCTGCAGAAGCTGGTCTTCAGAGAGAATTGTCTTCTCCGTCACCTCCAGAACCTGGGTTTCCGTCTCCAGAACCTGCAGGGGCATGGTCACTATGCCGCTTCCCCGAAACAGGTTTTCCTTCTCCTGTCCCAGCCGCCCCTGCACCAGAAGCAGTCCCCCCAGGGCCGCTCCCAGGGCAAGAAAAATGCCCAGGAGATTAAAGAACACCCCTCCTGTTACCCCGTCAGATTCTCCACTGCTTCTGTTTTGAATTTCTCTCTTACTCATTTCTCTCTCCCTCCGGTTCCACTGCCACAGCCGCCCTGTTCTTTTGCGGCTGCTCCTGGCTGTCCCGGCACAGTTGTGGATCCATCTTCAGATAAAAACTCACCCTGGTCCCATGGCCTTTCCGGCTCTCAAACTGCAGCCGGGAACCGTGGATCGCGGCGATCCGTTCCCCCAGGGCAAGCCCCAGGCCCGCCCCGTGCTGCTTTCTGGAACGGGCCTTGTCCACCATGTAGAAAGCCTCCGTGATACGGGAAAGCGCTTCCTCCTCCATGCCGCATCCGTCGTCCTCAACCCACACCAGATAGCCTTTCTGCCTTATTTCTTCCTTCCGGCCCCCTAACTCAATGCGGCCGGCCCCTGCCTTGATGGAATTATCCACCAGATTGATCAGAAGGGTTTTCAGCAGATCAAAGTCCGCCATCACATAAGCCTGCTCTGTCCGCAGGTGGAATTCTATGCCTTTATCCTGAAAAATGGGAGATAGGCTCTCCGCCACATCCGCCAGAAGCTCCTCCCCGGGCAGCTCCTGCAGGGGAAACTCCTGCCTGTGCAGCACAGTGAGTTCCATCAGTTTTAAGGAAAGGGCTTCCAGACGCATTCCCTCGTTCCAGATATGCCAGGAAGCCCTGCGGTTTTCCTCCCGGGAAAGTTCCTTCTGGTAGATGGTATCCGCATAACCGATAATGGAGGTAAGGGGCGTCTTCAGCTCGTGGGCAAAATTTGCCACAAAATCTTCCTTCTCCTGTGCCGCTTGGGACAGTTCTCCGATCTTTCCCTCCACCGCAGCCGCCATCTGGTTAAAACTCTCCGCCAGAACACCGATTTCATCCCTGCCGCCCCGTGGAAGTCTCTCCTCATAACAACCTTCTGCCATGCGCCTGGCGGCCTTGGACATTCTCTTCAGAGGTCCCGTCAGCAGCGCGGACAGAATTCCCAGAAGCACCATTCCCGCCCCCAGGGCCACAAGATAACAGCGCGTGAAATACTGCCTCATGGTATCCTGCTGCCTCATTGTCTTGCTCACATCCCACTGCGTGACAAAATAGATCCGCCCGCTCCGGGAGAACACA
>CAJUNZ010000104.1:5548-9171 GCA_910587755.1 uncultured Acetatifactor sp.
CCGCCGAAGTATCCTGGACAGAAAAATCCCCTGACAGAGAATCCCCGCCGGTAGATTTCTCCACCCAAGAATCCTCGTCGGTAGACGCCCCCGTTCCCTTCCACTGAAAAGTGACGCTATTCTCCCACTGCACCAGGCTTCCCACCAGAATGGAACCGCCCTGGGGAGAATCCAGAAATTGATACACATGGGCATCCTCCGAGAGATCTTCCAGGAAAGAAGGGTCAAATCCCTCCAGTTCCGAATAGATCAGGGACTTATCCTCCCCAAAGAAACCCACAGGGACATCAAACTCAGACGCCAGGGTCCGAAAGGTCTCCTCCTGCTGTCCATCCCAGAACACATCCTCATATCCCGGTATGGCATCCCCTTCCTCCAGCAGGATATCCCCGCCAGACAGACTACTCTCTCCTTCCAGCAGAACTTCCCCGCTTTCCTTCTGACAGCTCCCCTCATTCACCAGGCTCCTCCCTGGCAGAACCTTCCATATTTCTATATTCTGATCCCCATGAGGAAAAATCTGCTCCACCCCACTGTCCAGAATCAGGGAAAAGTCCAGGTATGTCAGTCCCGCTGACTGCACGGTAAATTTATCATACTGGTACTGTCTCAGGGCAAAATCCACCTCCCTGGCCAGGCTGCTCTCCATGGAATAATGCAGCAGAAAATACCCTGAGAAGGAAAACGCTACACTGAACACCAACATACCGCATAGAAAAATCTTGGTAAAAAGCCGCATCTTATCCCTCCAGCCGGTAGCCGATCCGGAATATGGTCTTGATCCTCTCCTCCCACCCCAGCTTCCTTCGCAGCCGCTGGATATGGGCATCCAGAGTCCTGGTCTCCCCCAGAAAAGGTTCTTTCCAGACTGTTTCATACAGCCGTTCCCGGTACAGCGCCACATTCCTGTGCTGTATCAGTTCTGCCAGCAGATCAAACTCCTTTGCCGTGAGCACCACCGGACAGTCCCCCTTTGTCACCTGCCGGGAATCCAGGCAGACCGTCACATCTCCAAAGCGCAGTACCGTGCTTTTTGCCCCTGTTCTGCGCAGCAGCGCCTCCACCCTGGCCATCAGTTCCCCCACCTGGAAGGGTTTCACAAGATAATCATCCGCCCCCGCCTTCAGTCCCCGGATCCGGTCTTCCACAGCCCCTTTTGCCGTCAGGAAGATGACCGGCGTTCCGGCGGGCTTAATCTCCTCCAAAAGAACATATCCGTCAACTCCAGGAAGCATAATGTCCAGCAGGACCAGATCGTAAGTCCCCTTCCCGATCAGCCGGATACCCTCCATGCCGTCCCGGGCACAGCTGCAGTGATAGCCTTCCCGGTTCAAGTTCAGGCAGACCAGGTCCGCTATGGCCTCGTCATCCTCCACCACCAGAATCTCTGCCAAAGAATCCACCTCCGTTTCCTGAGTTAATTATATTGGGACTGACTGTTTTGTCAAGACAGGATCTCCTCCCAACAGGCCGCAATCGTAAAGCCCAGTTGAGGGCCTGAATTTTCAGAAGGCCTACGCCAAACTGGCAGCGGCCATAGCGGAACTTTACGGAGAACACTACTACCTGATGGAAAGCGACAGGCTCAACCCCCTGGAAAAAGAAACCTTCTATCGCATCTGCTCTACCTGACAGGATACCTGACAAAAGTGAAGGAAGACATGCTCCCGGATGGGGCTCTGGAACCTGGCAGGACCGCTCTGATCTCCGACTTGTTGTTCGACACCATAAGCTACTTTGACTATAAAGAAAGCTTCTACCATGCGTTTCTCACTGGACTTTTTTCCAACGGTGGATACCAGGTAGAGTCCAACTATGAAAACGGCCTTAGCAGATCCGATCTTGTGATAAAGGACAGAAAAAACCGGCGCGCCGCCGTAATAGAAGCCAAATGGGCGGAGGCCGGATCTCAGCTTGAAAAAGAATGCCTTGGAGCATTGGACCAGATCGAGCACAGACAATACGCCAGAAAAATAGAGCGGTCCGGTTTCCAGAAGGTGGTTAAACTGGGCATGGCTTTTTTCCAGAAAACCTGTCTGGAGATGGGGCCTGACCACTGAGATGAGGCCCCATCTCCCTACAGAGGTTTGCCTTCCAGAATCTCGCAGTAATCTCTGTAATTTTTCTCCAAAAGCGCCGGGGTGTCCAGCCCGTAAGGACATTTAGACTTACAGCTGCCGCAGTGAAGGCATTCTTCAATCTTCTTCATCTTCTCCCGCGCCTGGGGTGTCAGCTGCGCTGCAGAGGGCGACCGGCGTATCAGCAGGCTCATGCGGGCACAATTGTTAATCTCAATCCCCACAGGACAGGGCATGCAGTAGCCGCAGCCCCGGCAGAAATCTCCCAAAAGCTCCTCCCTGTCCTTTTTAATGACAGCCGCCAGTTCCTCTGTCATTTCCGGCGGGTTCTCAATGTAGGACAGGAACTCATCCAGCTCCTCCCGGCGCTGCACGCCCCATATGGGAAGCACATTGTCATACTGAGCCAGAAAAGCATAGGCCGCCGCCGCGTTGGTGATCAGTCCCCCTGACAGTGCCTTCATGGCGATAAATCCCATGCCGGCCCTTTGGCATTTCTCCACCAGAGCAATGTCCTTCTCTGTGGCCAGGTAGCAGAAGGGAAACTGCAGCGTCTCATACAGACCGCTCTCCACTGCCTCCTGAGCTATGTTCAGCCGGTGGTTGGTGATACCGATATGGCGCACCATCCCTTTGTCCCTGGCCTCCAGCATGGCCTCATAGAGCCCGCTGCCGTCCCCCGGTTTGGGACAGAAGGCAGGGTTGTGGAACTGATACAAATCCACATAATCCGTGCGCAGATTCCCCAGGGAAGTGTGCAGATCCTTCCAGAATTCCTCCCCGGTGACAGCGCCGGTCTTGGTGGCAATACAGACCTTCTCCCTCATTCCTTCAAAGGCCGCCCCCAGCTTTTCCTCACTGTCCGTGTAGAAACGGGCTGTGTCAAAAAAAGTCATTCCACGGTCATAGGCTCTGCGCAGGAGGCTCACCGCCTCCTGCATGCCGATCCGCTGTATGGGCAGAGCCCCAAAAGCATTCTTTTCAACGGTGATTCCCGTCCTGCCCAGCGTTACTTTTGCCATAATACTCTCCTACTTTTTCTGCAGCAGGGATTTTCCAGTCATCTCCGCAGGCTGCTCCTTGCCCATGATCTGGATCAGAGTGGGGATAATGTCCGCCAGACAGCCGTTCTCACGGAGCGTGTAATCGCTGCCATAGTTTACCAGGATGAAAGGCACCTGGTTGGTGGTATGGGCAGTGAAAGGCTCCCCTGTCTCATAGTCCACCAGCATCTCGGCATTTCCATGGTCGGCGCAGATAAACATGACGCCTCCCACTTCTCTCACAGCCTCCACGGCCCTGCCCACGCACTCATCCACAGCCTCCACGGCCTTCACCGCCGCATCCAGGACACCTGTGTGTCCCACCATGTCGGGATTGGCAAAGTTAATAATTACCACGTCATATTTGTCGGAACGGATGGCTTCGCAGAGCTTGTCGCACACCTGATAAGCGCTCATCTCAGGCTTCAGATCGTAGGTCGCCACATCCTTGGGAGAGTTCACCAGAATCCTGTCCTCCCCCTGGTTGGGCTCCTCCACACCG
>CAJUNZ010000105.1 GCA_910587755.1 uncultured Acetatifactor sp.
CCAGGTCTCCCTCAGGGAGGTTATGGACAGCATTGTGAGCATCATTCAGCCTCAGGTGAAGGCGAAATGCCAGCAGTTCAGTATCTCCATCCAGGACATAACCACCGAGAATGTGTGCTGCGACAGTGTGAGGCTTAACCAGGTGATGATCAACCTTCTGGGAAATGCGGTGAAGTTTACCCCGGAGGAGGGAGCCATTCAGGTATCTCTTTATGAGGAAGATTCTCCAAAGGGGGATGCATTTGTCCGCACCCATCTGCTGGTAAAGGACACGGGCATCGGTATGTCGGAGGAATACCAGAAAGTTATCTTTGACTCTTTCAGCAGGGAGGACACGGAGCGGGTGCAGAAGACGGAGGGCACCGGTCTGGGAATGGCCATCACCAAGTACATAGTGGACGCCATGGGAGGCACCATCACCTTGAAGAGTAAGATTGGAGAGGGAACGGAATTTCATGTGGTTCTGGATCTGGAGAAGGCCCAGGTGATGGAGGCGGACATGGTGCTGCCGGAGTGGAATATGCTTCTGGTGGACGATGATGAGCAGCTTTGTCTGAGTGCGGTTGCCTCTCTGAAATCCATCGGGGTGAAGCCGGAGTGGTGTATGAGCGCCGAGGAGGCCATACAGATGGTGGAAGAGCGCCATAGGCGGCGTGATGATTATCATGTGATTCTTCTGGACTGGAAACTGCCCGGGATGAATGGAATCAGAGCAGCCCGTGAGATAAGGAGACGCTACGGCAATGATATTCCCATTCTGCTCATATCTGCCTATGACTGGAGTGAGATAGAGGAGGAGGCCAGGGCGGCGGGTGTGACAGGTTTTATCTCCAAGCCTCTGTTTAAGTCCACACTGTACTATGGACTGAGATCCTTCTGGGAGAATGCCTGCGAGGTAAATTTGAACGCATCTTCTGACGAGGCGGGCGGAAAGCTTGCCGGGAAGCGGGTGCTGTTGGCGGAGGACAATGAGATCAACTGGGAGATTGCCCATGAACTGCTGGGAGATCTTGGTCTGGAGCTGGAGTGGGCGGAGAACGGAAGAGTGTGCGTGGAAAAATTCAGCGCTTCCTCCGTGGGATATTTTGACGCGGTGCTCATGGATGTGCGCATGCCTGTGATGAACGGCTACCAGGCCACTGAGGCCATCCGCGCCCTGAAGCGGGAGGACGCAGGTCTTCCCATAATCGCCATGACTGCGGACGCGTTCGCGGAGGATATCCGCAAATGTATACAGAGCGGCATGAATGCCCATGTGCCCAAACCCATAGACGTGCGTGAAGTGGCCCGCCAGCTGGCCAGGTTTATCGGCTGAGGAGGAATACATTTAGGAGAATCAAAATGTGACCAGAGAGGAATAAACTGTATACAGAAGCCCGGCAGGGGGACAGAGAGGTGAAGAAAAACTCTCTGCCCCCTTTGCTGTGTGTGGGCTTAACGCAAATGAGGATGGGAGTGGCCGGTGTGGTGGGCCTGTCCGCTGTGAATCTGAATGGGTGGAGCCTGTCTGGAAGGCTTCCCGCCGCCGTGTTCATTCCGCCACTGCCTTGGGGAGATACCGTATACATTTTTAAAGGCTCTGGAAAAGTGCAGCTGGTTGGGGTAGCCCACGGCATTTCCTACGTCTCCCACGGACAGTTCCGTGAGCTTCAAAAGTTCCGCCGCTTTGGTCATGCGGTAGGAGATAAGGAATTCCTGGGGGGATTTTCCCATGTGCTCATGGAAGATTTTTCCGAAATAGCTTCGGTTCAGGCCGCAGGTGGCGGCGATATCCTCCACGGAGATATCGTTCTGAAAGTTCTGCTCAATGAAGGAAAACGCTTCTTTAATGTAAAAATCCCGCAGGCCTCCTGCCTTTTCCGTCCGGGGAGAGGCAGAGGAGCGGACCAGACTGTCCAAAAACAGGTAGAGGTGCCCGATGAGATGGAAGGGCGGCTCATCCTTGTGATTTACCATATACATCATTTCATTTTTCATGGTCTCTGCGATATCTTTGTGCCGCGCCCGGTATACCGGCTGCTGCGGCTTCAGTCCGGCTGATTCCACAGCCTCTTTGACCCTCAGACCGTCAAACTCTATCCATACATATTCCCAGGGGATCTCCCGGTCCGCGATATAGGTGCAGATCTGGTGGGGGAAGAGCATAAAACCCTGTCCGCTTTTAATCTGGAAGGCGTTGGATTCTATTTTCCCCTCCTCCTGGGCGTAGAGAATGCCCGTGCCGGAGAGGCAGTAATGGAACAGGTAATGGTTCCTGGCGGCGGGCCCGAAGGAGTGGGAGGGGTCACACTGTTCCCATCCGAACTGGTACATGTCCAGGTCTACAAAATTTTCACTTGGAAAAACGGAAAAGATCACTTCGCTCATAGGCTACCTCCCTTGGCCGGCTGTCACTCTGGGGCAGGAACCATTATATACCATAATGCCGCATGATTTCAAATAATTCTTGCAAAACTAGCAAAAAGGCATAAAACACCCAAAATGCATGCATTTATTGATGGCATTATGATATGTTATAATTCCATTATCAAAAAGAGAGGAGAAATTCTATGAAAGGAAACAGGTTAAAATGCTTGGGACTGGCATTGGGCTGCGGGGTGTCTTCCCTGGCTCTCCAGGGCTGCGGGAATTCTTCGGACCGGATAGAGATCGAGATCGTGCAGTACAAACCGGAAGCGGCCAACTATTTCAAGACGGTGGAAGATGAGTTCAACGCGACACATGACGATATTCATCTAACCATCAGCTCCCCCAACGATGCCATGACCATCCTGAAGACCAGATTTATCAGGGAGGACTATCCGGACATCATAGGTATTGGAGGGGACATCAATTACTCCTATTTCGTGGATGCGGAGATTCTGGAGGACATCTCCGGTTATGAGGGGATGAAGGACATCAACCAGGGATATCTGGACATTGCCGAGGCTCTGGAGCTGGTGCCCAAGGACGGTACATACATTCTGCCTTACGCCGCCAACGCGGCCGGGATTCTCTACAACAGGGATATGTTTGCAGAGCATGGCTGGGAGGTTCCAGAGACATGGGGGGAACTGATGGAGCTGTGTGAGGAGATCAAGGCGGAGGGGATCCTGCCCTTCTATTTCGGGTTTAAGGATACCTGGACCTGTCTGGCGCCCTGGAACGCTATGGCGGTGGAACTTTCACCGGCGGATACGGCCAAACAGGTCAACAGGGGGGGCACCTCCTTCACCCAGGAGTACAGAGTGCTGGCGGAAAAATATCTCAGCCTGCTGCCTTATGGGCCCGATGACCCATTTGCCTATGGATACAATGACGCCTGTACCGCTTTTGCCAGGGGAGAATCCGCAATGTACCCCATAGGAAGCTATGCGGCGCCTCAGATTCTGTCTGTGAATCCGGATCTGAATATGGACTCCTTTGTGATGCCTGCGGGGGAGGAGAAAGAGGATCGTACACTGAACTCCGGCATTGACCTGGGCTTCTGTGTTATGGCAGGATGTGAGAACAAGGAGGCTGCTTATGAAGTTCTGGACTTTCTGCTGGAGGATGAGAATCTCCAGAAGTATCTCCAGGCCCAGAACGGGGTTCCCTGCAAGAAGGGAGAGTTTGAGCTGGCCTCCATGCTGGACGGAATGCTTCCTTTTATCGAGGCGGGCAATATGACGGACTATCAGGACCACTATTATCCTGCGGAAATGTCCGTGGACGCTCTGCTGCAGACCTTCCTTCTGGAGAAAGATGTGGACGATTTCCTGGGGACCTTTGACAAGAACTGGCAGCGGTACAACAGGGATATCATCCGTATGGTTCAGGAATACGAACAGTCCGGGAGTAAATAAGAGATTATCGGCAGTGCCTGAAATTAAGGCTGCGCCGCGGCATGGATGGATCTGCCCGGCGGGGCCGGATATAGGAGAGAGAGAATGAAAAATGATAGAAAAAGAACTTTTCTGCTGATCACCATACCGATTCTGGCCTTGTTTGTCTGTTTCAATACCATTCCGCTGATCCGGGGTGTGGTATACAGCTTTACCAATTTCAGAGGCTTTGGAAAATTCGACTGGGTGGGACTGCGGAACTATATTGACCTGTTTTCAGATGCCCGTGTGGGGAAATCCTATCTGTTTACCATTAAGCTGGCGGTGGTTGCCACCATTGTGGTGAATGTGATCAGCATTATTCTGGCCCTGGGGCTCAACAGCAGGATCCGGGCCAAGGGATTTTTCCGGGGAGCCTACTTCCTGCCCAATATCCTTGGTTCCCTGATTGTAGGCTATATCTTCAATTACTTTTTTACTTATATTCTTCCTGCTCTGGCGGACATGGTGGGGATTGAGGCTCTGCGCTCCAGCATCCTGTCCAGCCCCAGCAAAGCCTGGATCGGCGTCATGATTGTGTGCGCCTGGCAGGCAGTGGCAATGAACACCATTATCTATATCTCCGGGCTTCAGACGGTGCCGGAGGATGTGTATGAGGCAGGGGGCCTGGACGGGGCCACAGGGTGGAAGCAGTTCCGTCACCTGACCTTCCCTCTGATCATCCCCTTCTTCTCTATCAACATGGTGCTGTGCGTGAAGAATTTCCTGATGGTGTTTGACCAGATCATGGCCCTGACCAAGGGCGGCCCGGCCCAGAGCACGGAGTCCATCTCCTACCTGATCTACAACAACGGTATGTCTGGAGGACAGTTCGGATTCCAGAGCGCTAATGCGGTGGTATTCTTTATTGTGATTGTGATCATCTCGGTGGCTCAGATGAAATTTACCAGTTCAAAGGAGGAGCAGTTATGAAACATACTTCGACCGTGGGAAAAACCAACAGGCTTGTGCTGGTGCTGCTGATCCTGGGTCTCTCCACCATTGCATTTCCACTGTATTTGACCAGTGTGATTGCCTTCAAGCAGCCTTCGGAGATGACCAACAGCATCAGTGGTATTCTGTCCCTACCCAAGACCTGGAGCCTGGACAATTTCCGGGAGGCTATGGAGGTGACAAACTTCTGGCGCTCCCTGGGGAACAGCCTTCTGATCTCCGTGCTTACGGTGGGGCTGTCCATCCTGGTTCACTCCCTTATGGGATATGCTCTGGGCAGGAACAAGGCTCACAGCAAATTTTATAACTTTGTCTATCTCTTCATTGTCAGCGGTATGTTTGTGCCCTTTGCCATTCTGATGATGCCTCTGGCAAAGCAGACGGCGGAGCTGCACCTGGCAAACTGGGCCGGCGTCATCATCCTGTATGTGGTGTTCTACATGCCCATGAACATTATGCTCTACTCCGGGTATCTGGTGAATATTCCCATGGCCCTGGAGGAGGCGGCCAAGGTTGACGGAGCTTCCACCTGGACTACCTACTGGAAGGTGATCTTCCCTGTGATGACTCCCATGCACGCCACGGTGGCGGTGATCACAGCCCTGGCAGTGTGGAATGACGTGATGACGCCCCTGATTATTATGGCGGGCTCGGGAGAGAACACGCTGCCCCTGGCGCAGCTGAACTTCCAGTCCCAGTTCGGCACCAATTATAACCTGGCGTTTGCGTCCTATCTGCTGTCCCTGATCCCGATTCTGATCTTCTATCTTGTCTGCCAGAAGCAGATTTTGAACGGGGTAACAAACGGGGCGGTGAAGTAGGAAAAGATCCAAATAAATCAGCCCAATTCAGCAATTCAATATAGCAGTTCAATGCAGTGAGGCGGCTCCGGTTACAGGGGCCGCCCCCAGGCAGTTGTAGGAAACGGCAGGAAGCGATGTTAATGTGGGGCATTCAAGCCCTGGGGGAGCAGCGGAATGCCTCTGACATCAGTCATGGCGGGACTTAGAACAGGGAGAGATTATGGTCATACAATATCAGGAGAAGAATAAGATTTTTACATTACATACGGCCCATACTACCTATCAGATGAAGGTAGATGACTATGGGTTTTTACTGCATTTGTATTATGGGGAGAGGATTTCCGGCAGCATGGAGTACCTGCTCTGTTTTTATGACAGGGGATTTTCGGGAAATCCCGCCGATGCAGGCGCTGACAGGACGTATTCCCTGGATGTGCTTCCCCAGGAGTATCCGGGGGCGGGAACGGGGGATTTCCGCAGCAGCGCCCTGGTGGTCAAAAATGGGGACGGATCCGAGTGCTGTGACCTGCGCTTTGCAGGCTGGGAGGTCCGGAAAGGAAAATATGCCCTGAAAGGACTTCCGGCGGTTCACGCGCTCCAGGAGGAGGCGGAGACCCTGGAGATCCTTTTGGAGGATCCTGTGAGCAGGGTGCAGGTACAGCTTTTATACGGTGTGCTGGAGGAGGCGGATATTATCACCAGGAGCGCCAGGATTCTAAACCAGGGCGCCGGCGCCATCACGGTGGAAAAGGCTGCCTCGGCCTGTCTGGATTTTGTGGCAGGGGAGTATGACCTGCTCAGTTTCTGGGGTCGGCATGCCATGGAGCGGAATCTTCAGCGCAGGGATCTGGGACATGGCAGCTTCAGCATAGGGAGCCGCAGGGGAACTTCCAGCCACCAGTACAATCCGGCGGTGATTCTTGCGGGAAAGGATACCACGGAGGAGCACGGAGTCTGCTATGGCATGGTATTTGTGTACAGCGGAAATTTTCTCTGTGAGGCGGAGAAAGACCAGTTTGGACAGACCAGAGTGCTTCTGGGACTTCAGAGCGATTTGTTCCACTATACCCTGAAGCCGGGGGAGAGCCTGGTGGTTCCGGAGACCATCTTAAGCTGCACAGACAGGGGGCTTGGACAGCTGTCCCTGCAGTTCCAACGGTGTATCCGGGATCATGTGTGCCGGGGAAGGTTTCAGGACGGCCCCAGGCCGGTGCTTTTGAACAGCTGGGAGGCGGCATATTTTGATTTCAACGGGGAGACAATCACCAATCTGGCCCGGGAGGCTGCGAATCTGGGGATCGACATGGTGGTTATGGACGACGGCTGGTTTGGAAAAAGGCAGGATGACAACAGCGGCCTGGGGGACTGGCAGGTGAACGAGGAGAAACTGGGATGTACCCTGGGAGAGCTGATCCGGAAAGTCAATGGCTACGGGGTGAAGTTCGGGATCTGGATTGAACCGGAGATGGTCTCCGAGGACAGTTGTCTTTACCGGGAGCACCCGGACTGGGCGCTGCAGATACCGGGCAGAAAGCCGGTACGGGGCAGGAATCAGCTTGTTCTTGACTTCTCCAGGGAAGAGGTGCGGAGTGCCGTCTTTGAGGCTGTGTGCAGGGTTTTAGACCAGGGGGACATTGCCTATGTGAAGTGGGACATGAACAGGAGTCTCACGGATGTTTACTCCATGCAGGATCAGGCCGGAATGGTGGCATATGACTATGTGGTGGGAGTATATGATTTCCTGGAAAAACTGGGGTGCAGATATCCGGATATGCTGATAGAGGGCTGCAGCGGCGGAGGCGGCAGGTTTGACCCGGGCATGCTGTACTATACGCCTCAGATCTGGTGCAGCGATAACACGGATGCGGTGGATCGGCTGCGGATCCAGTATGGGACTTCTTTCTTCTATCCGGTTTCCGCAGTGGGATCCCATGTGTCCGCGGTGCCGAACCATCAGACCGGGCGCAGTGTGAGCCTCCATACCAGAGGGGTGGTGGCCATGGCGGGGACATTCGGCTATGAACTGGATCCCGGAAAGCTGTCGGAGCAGGAGAAGAATGAGATCCGGGAGCAGGTGGCGCAGTATCGGGAATATGAGGAGCTGATCCGGAAAGGGGATTACCATCGTCTGTCGGATCCTTTCAGGGATCCTTTCGCCGCATGGGAGTTTGCCTCCAGGGATGGGGAAAGGGTGCTCTTAAATGTGGTGATGCTTGAGATACATGGGAACATGCCTGTATCCTATGTGAAGCTGAGAGGACTGAAGACGGACAGAGTGTACCAGGAGAAGGCCACGGGAAGAAGGTATTACGGTTCCGCGCTGATGGCTGTGGGTCTTCCTCTGCCTGTGGAGTCCGGAGAGTACCGGGCATATCAGATGGAACTGACCGGGGTGCCCGAAGAGGAAGGAGAAAGCCAGGACTGCCCGGAAAAAGGGGCTGGGGAGTCCGGAAAGGCAGAGAAAGCTTGGGACTGCCCGGAAAAAGGGGCTGGGGAGTCCCGGGAAGCGCTGGAGACAGGAGGGCAGAACTGTGGCGGGAAAAAATGAAATCTATCAGAAGAGGCTTCAGAGACACCATGACGAACTGCGCTGGCTTTACATGGAGCTGTATGACAACAGTTCCATGTTCGCCGAGCTCACAGGGGAGATGGAAAAGTTTTACAGAGAGCGGAACCGGGAACTTCTGGCCCTGGATCGGGAACGGGAGGAGAACGGAGACTGGTACAAACAGAACGACCTGTTGGGGATGATGCTGTACATTGACAATTTCGCCGGAAATATGAAGGGTGTGGAAAAGCGTCTTGACTATATTGAGGGCTGCAATGTGAATTATATCCACCTGATGCCTTTTTTGGAGACGCCCAAAGGGCGTTCTGACGGGGGCTATGCGGTATCGGACTTCCGGAAGGTGCAGGAAAACCTGGGCTCCATGGAGGATCTGGAGAGTCTTACGGCGGCCTGTCGGGAAAAGGGCATCCATGTGTGCATGGATTTTGTCATGAACCACACTTCCGAGGATCACCAGTGGGCCAGAAAGGCCAGGCAGGGAGATGGGGAGTACATGAGCCGCTATTTCTTCTTCGACAACCCCCGTATTCCGGAGCAGTACGAGAAGACAGTGCCCCAGGTATTTCCCACCACGGCCCCGGGAAATTTTACCTGGCTGCCGGATGCGGGGCACTATGTGATGACCTCATTTTACCCCTACCAGTGGGATCTGAACTACAGAAATCCCCGGGTATTCAACGAGATGATGTACAATTTTCTCTATCTGGCCAACAGGGGCATAGACATTGTGCGCATTGACGCCGTGCCCTATATCTGGAAGGAACTGGGCACCTCCTGCCGGAACCTGAAGCAGGTACATACCATAGTGCGCATGATGCGGATGATCAGTGAGT
>CAJUNZ010000106.1 GCA_910587755.1 uncultured Acetatifactor sp.
TAAACAGGTGGCTATTTTTGAAAGTCAAGGTACGGATGATTACCTACTTACGTTATAGAGACAAAATATTAAGGCGGCTTCGCTTGCAAAGGCGGAGCCGCCTTTTTTAAAGGTACAAAACTGTACCTTTGTTGTACCTTCCCTGTGACATTGAACTGGTAAAATAAAATCAGAAAAGGGAAACGGATTCCCGGTTACAAGGAGGAGATGCTCATGGAAGTAATTTTGAAGGCTACCGGTCTTAAAAATATTACGGTAAGGGTGAAGCTTTGGTCAAGGCACTGGATGGTATGGATCTGGAGATCGAGCGTGGTAAGTTTACTGCGATCATTGGCACTTCCGGATCTGGAAAATCTACGCTGCTGAATATGCTGGGTGGACTGGATACCCCCAGCGAGGGCAGTATACAAATTGGAAATACTGAACTGGCAAAGCTGAATAGCGAACAGGCTACCATCTTCCGGCGCAGTCATATCGGTTTCATTTTTCAAAATTATAATCTGGTGCCGGTGCTCAGTGTTTGGGAAAATATTGTTTTCCCCATCTCTCTGGATGGCCGCAAGGCTGATGAAAAGTATATCATGGAGATTGTTCGTCTGCTTGGTTTGGAGAAGAAGCTGGATAGTCTGCCGAACAATCTTTCCGGTGGGCAGCAGCAGAGAGTGGCGATTGCCCGTGCGCTGGCCTCTAAGCCTGCTATTATCCTGGCTGATGAGCCCACCGGCAATCTGGACTCAAAAACCAGTGACGATGTGATTGGTTTGCTGAAGATGACCAGCAAAGAATTTAATCAGACAATCGTGATGATTACCCATAACCCGGAAATTGCACAGATGGCGGATCGTATTGTCCGAATTGAGGATGGCCGCATCGTGTCTCAATAGGGAGGGATGCATGATGAAAACAGTATTCAAACCAATTCAAACGCTGAATCAGCGTACTTTTAAGAAAAATAAAGGCCGGAACCTGGTGGCGATCATCGCCATCTTAATGACTGCCATCATGTTCACCACCCTCTTTACCCTGGCACAGAGTATGAGCAAAAACATGGTGGAAATGACATTCCGACAGACTGGTTATGATGGTCAGGCATCCTTTAAGACCATCACCGCAGAGCAGTTTTCGTTGATCGCTGCTCACCCTGATGTTGCAGAAGCCGGAGAAAGTCTGGTTCTCGGCCTTGCACAAAACAGAAAGCTGGGTGGCAAACAAGTTGAAATCCGTTGGAGCAGTGACATCAATGCCAAGCATTCCTTTGCTATGCCTACCACCGGAACAATGCCAACGGCAGCGGATGAGATCGCTCTGGACACACTGATCCTTGATCGCCTGGGTATTCCCCATCAGCTGGGGGAGACTGTAACGCTGGAATGGCGCAAGGATCTTGCAGAGGATGAAGTGACCACCTCCACCTTTACCCTCTGTGGTTTCTGGGAGGGCAACGAATCTGTCTATGCCAGCATGGCTTGGGTAAGCAGGGAATTTGCGGATGAGATGATCGGCGACTATGTTGCTGACGGAAAGACAAGTGTTTTAGGTCTGCATACCGCACAAGTGATCCTGCATAGTGACCGCAATATTGAGGCCACCATGGAGAATATTTTGGCAGACACCGGACTGACGGACTTGAAATTTGGCGTGAATCTGGCATATTCGCCAGAGATGAATGCTACCGCAGCGCAGGAAAGCATTCCCATGTATTTGGGTATGGTGCTGGTGTTCCTTGCCGGCTATCTGATTATTTATAATATCTTTCAGATCAGCGTTACTGCCGACATCCAGTTCTATGGAAAGTTGAAAACACTGGGAACTACCACAAAGCAGATCAAGAAACTCATTTATGGTCAGGCAAACCGTCTGTGCGTGATCGGCATCCCGATGGGGCTTCTCTTGGGTTGGCTGTTGGGCATGGTGCTGGTTCCTGTGCTGATGGGACGGCTGGAGGGCAATGATGTGGTTTCCTCCAATCCTGTGATCTTCCTTGGATCTGCCCTTTTTGCATGGTTGACGGTTACGATTTCCTGCCTGCGTCCGGCAAGGCTGGCTGGTAAGGTTTCTCCTATCGAAGCTCTGCGGATGAGTGATGCCGCCGCCACAGGCAGGAAGAAAAGCAAACGAACCCGGAATGGCGCTTCCATTACCGGTATGGCCTGGGCGAACCTGGGGCGGAACAAAAAAAGGACAGTGACAGTCATCTGCTCCCTGACCCTGGGGTTGGTTTTGCTCAGCTGTTTCTATGCCAAGAATGCTGCTTTTGATATGGAGAAATACCTGTCTGAGCTGACGATCAGTGACTTCCAGCTGGATGATAGCAGCAGTACAGACTATATTGGCGGATATGACCCTCATGGTTTCACCCTGAATGCGGAACTGGTGGCATCCGTGGAAGAAGTGGCTGGTATGGAAGCTATTGGGCATCAATATTCTCATCAATTTGAACTGACACTGGATGATGAGACCGTGCAAAATATCGACGCCTTCTATACACAGGAAATGCTGGACGATTGGGCAACTTACGATCCGGCCGGTCCTGCTCAGATAAAAAACGCCATGGAAACCCGTGAAGCCATCGGTGTACTGTATGGAATGGACGGTATCCCCCTGGATGCAATTACGCAGGAGAGGTATTTGCTCTCCGGCAGCTATGATGCAGAAAAATTTGCCGGCGGCGACTATGTGTTGGTTATCGGTCCTGCCATAGATTCCACAGACCCAGAGGGAAAGGCTGCATTGCCTGTTCCTACCGTTGGAAGCAGTATTGCCCTTGAAAATCGTACCTATACGGTAATGGCTATTGTATATCCGCTGCAAGCTGTGGATGAAGGAGCCAAAGAAGGCGGTGCGCAGAATCAGCACTGCATGAGCTTTATTATTCCTACTTCGGTATTCCGGCAGCAGTGGCCGGAGAATACGCTGCGGAGACTGTTCTTCAATGTGGACGATGAGCATATTCCCGCAGCACAAGAGATGCTCGATGCGTATACCAAGACCATTGACACCAGTCTGCCTGTGACATCCCGCAAAACCATGGCGGAGCAGTATGAGGCAGAAACACGGGCGTCGGCAGTTATGGGAAATACCATCAGCGTGATCATTGCTCTGGTGGGTGTGCTTAACTTTATCAATTCTATGGTCACGGCCATTGTTTCCCGTAAAAAAGAGTTTGCCATGATTCAGTCCGTGGGCATGACCAAGCGCCAGCTGCGGAAGATGCTCATTTGTGAGGGATTGGATTACGCAGCGATTACGCTGATGGTTTCTTATATTGTCAGCACTCTGGCCGTTGGGATCGGTGTACGTGCCATGACAGCTAATGAGTTCAGCACTTTCCATTTTACTCTGATGCCGCTGATGATTTGTACTCCTATCCTCTTGGCTTTTGCGGTGCTTATCCCGTTTCTCTGTTTCAAGAATTTAGAAAAGCAGAGCATTGTTGAGCGATTGAGAACAGAGTAAATAGAATGGAAAAAGCCATCACATACCAATTTCGGAAAAAGGTATTCCAGAAATATCTGGAATCATTTTAGGAGCTGTCTTTACATTTTGCGCCGGATTGTATAGAATATTATATAAAGTGGGGGACGGTTATTGCGGCGGTCCGGTGCAGATGAAAGGGATGGGATGGGACATTGGAAATTCATAAGATTTTGACGGAATTGGATGCGCTATTTGAGGAGAACAGGGGAAAGGAAGCGGAAGCTTTGATGCTGCGCTCGATAGAGCAGGCAGAGCAGGAGAAGGATGACGAGAGTTTGCTGCAGCTGCAGAATGAGCTTTTGGGGTACTATCGTGAGACCAGCCAGAAAGAGGCGGCTATGGAGATGGCGGCCCAGGCTGTGGCCCAGGCCAGGCGGATGGGATTGGAGGGGACAATTCCCTATGCCACAACCCTTTTGAACGTGGCAAATGCCTGCCGCGCCTGTGGCCGGCTGCAGGAATCCATGGAATATTACTGTCAGGTTCAGAAAGTATATGATGAAAAACTGGAATCTGACGATATGTTTATAGCAGGGCTGAAAAATAATATGAGCCTGCTGCACCAGGAGATGGGGGACTATGCAGGGGCAAAGCAGCGGCTTCTGGAAGCTCTTGCCATTGTGGAAAAAAAGGAGGCGGCATACGAACTGGGAGTGACTTATGCCAACCTGGCAGGTACATGTATGCAGCTGGGGGAGGGGGAGGAGGCCCGGGAGTACGCCGCCAAGTCCATGAAAACCTTCCAGAGAGAGGGCATAGAGGACAGCCATTTTGCCGCGGCCCTGGCCACCATGGGGGCGTATTATTTTCATGAGAAAGATTTTGAGGAAGCGCTGCGGTATTATCATCTGGCCCTGGAGACAGTGGAGAAGTATCTGGGAAGAAACGAATACTACCGCAGGCTCCAGGAGAACATTTCGGCCTGTGAAAACGCCATGCTGTCAGCGGGCAGGGAGACAGGCCCTCAGTCTGGAGGGGGTTTTGCCAGATCCTGCCAGGCTAAGCCGGGGCTGGTTTTGTCAAGAGAATATTATGAAGCCTACGGGGCAGAGATGATAAGAGAGAAATTCCCTGCCTATGAGGGAAGGATTGCGGTGGGACTTGCCGGACGGGGGTCGGACTGTTTTGGATATGATGATGTTTTTTCCAGAGATCATGACTGGGGACCGGATTTCTGCATGTGGGTTACGGATGAGACTTACAGCGAGATCGGAGAAGCGCTGCAGCAGGCCTATGAACAGCTTCCGGAAGAGTTCCAGGGCTGCAGGCGGGCTCCCCATGTGAACGGCCGCAACAGACGGGGCGTGATCAGGATATCCGATTTCATGAAAAGCGTTGTGGGCACGGATGTATACGAAGAGATTGACTGGCAGAATGTAAACGATTTTGCGCTGGCTGCCGCAGTGAACGGGGAAGTGTTTCGGGATCAGGAGGGGATATTCACCGCTTTTCGGGAGAAGCTTAAGCGTGGATATCCGGAAAATGTGCTATACCTGAAACTGGCGGAAAGCGCTGCCAGATTTGCACAGACGGCACAGTATAATTATCCCCGTATGCTGCAGCGGGGCGACAGGCTCACGGCCCATATGATGGCATGGGACGGAATGAAGGAGGCTATGAAGCTGCAGCACTATCTTGAAGGGAAATATCCGCCCCATGACAAGTGGCTCTGGCGCAGTCTTCAGGAGTCGGAGGAGGGCAGTGGAGTGGCCATGATGCTTGCGGGAATTGCAGGCTGTCTGGCCCAGAATGCCAGGAACACCACTCTGACAGATTCCGATGCGTCCTGGCTTTGCTCAGGCGTGGATCAGAGAGGAAAAACTTCTGCAGACTGGGATGACACAGCGGATATGGATGGTGAAGAGGCAGCAGGCGAAGCCCTGGATGGCCGGGAGGGAACCGGCCGGGAGAAGGGAAGGGCGCGGAACCTGGCCGGGGGAGATGCTGCCGTGCGCCAGATTGACCAGCTGGGGGCGTATTTTGCCAGAAAGATGTACGCCAGGGGATTGATCAGCGATACGGAGAGTTTTCTGGAGGCTCACACGGAGGAGCTGGTGTACAAGGCCTCTCTGGCGGCGAAGGATGTTGATGGGTTGGCGGAAGAGATTGCCCGTCTGGAGTTTGAAGCATTTGACAAGGTAAAGAATGAAGGAGGCAGAGCCGGCTGCCAGGATGACTGGGGCACTTTTTCCATTATGCGCAAAAGCCAGTATCTGACCTGGGGCAGGGATATGCTCATGCAGTATCTGTATGATTTTCACAGGGAGTACCGCAGAGGGCACAATCTGATCGAGGAAAAATACGGGCGCATGATGGAGAGCACTGCGCCGGAGAAATATGAGCAGATCAAAGGGAATTTTCCGGAGCTGTCCCAGGAGAAGAAGGATATTATTGAACAGATTGTGGGGCTGCAGGTGGGGTGGATGGAAGAATTTTCCCGGAATTATCCTGCCCTGTCGCAGAATGCCAGGAGCATTCACACCTCTCAGGACACGCCCTCAGAAACATCTTACGAAACTTACCTGCGGGGGGAACTGGGAACATATTCCGACAAGATGCTTGAGCTTTACGGCAGATATGTGGTGGATCGCGCCAAAACAGGCCGGAACCTGGCTTACGAAATTATGGAAAACAGCGTGAAACTGTACGGCTATAGCAGTGTGGAGGACGCGGAGGCCAAGGTGGCGGCACAGGCCTGAAAGTGTATGGGGCAGAAGCCCTGAACCGGAAAACAGAACCAGAAAATCCAACAGAGAGGCGTGTCTTGGTTCTTTGACAGAAAGTGGCAGCGCCGGCGGTTTTGGGGAGGGATAATGCAGAGGAAAGCCGCACACACTATCCTGGAAAGAAACAGGGAAGGAGAGTGTGTGATGGATTTGGGTGGAAACCACTATAACGGTATTCCCAGCGGTACGCCTTTTACTGGCCTGCCCCTGGGATTTGGCATGGCCCTGGCAATGAACGAGCCTGCCCTGGCGGGATACGCGGGGCTGACCGAGTCTCAGAAGGAAGAACTGATCATGCGGTGCAGGGACGTGAAGACGAAAGAGGAGATGCAGAAAATTGTGGACTCCCTGGTGCCCCATACGGATATTCAGGAGGTGCGCGCGGAGGGAGTCCTGGGAGACACAAAAATCAGCTGATACAATAAAGTATATCCCGGTCTGGGTATTTTAATACCAGCCCCCGTCTATGGTGATGATCTGTCCGGTCATGTAGGCGGGGGCTTTGGCTGTCTGGAGAATCAGACGTGCCACCTCTTTGGGAGTGCCGAAACGGTCGGCGGGGATCTCCTGCCGGAGTGCCTCGGTGTCCTGGGGGGAAAGATGGCTGTTCATGGCGGTGTCAATGACGCCGCAGGCTATGGCGTTGACCTGTATGTTGCTGGGGGCCAGCTCTTTTGCCAGAGCTTTTGTAAAGGCGTTCATTCCACCTTTGGAGGCGGAGTAGGCCACTTCCATGGAGGCGCCCTGGGCTCCCCAGACGGAGGAAATATTGAGGATTTTCCCGCTGTGTCTCTGCAGCATAAGAGGGATGGCTCCCCTGCAGGCGTAGAAGCAGGAGTCCAGGTTTGTAGCCATCACCCGACGCCATTCCTGGGATGTCATGTCCGAGAGAAGGCCAAAGTGGGCGCAGCCAGCGTTGTTTACCAGTACGTCAAGGCGGTGGATTTGGGAGAAGACTTCTGCCACATCCGCTTCGCAGCCCATATCTGCCGCCAGGGCCTGGCAGGAGATGCGGTAATCTTTTTGAAGATCCTTTGCCAGGGATTCCAATTCCCGTATGGAACGGCGGCAGGTGAGTATCAGGTGGTATCCTTCTTCTGCGAAGGCTTCCGCCGCCGCCCTCCCAATGCCTCTGGAAGCTCCTGTTATCAGGGCGTATTTTGTCTGGTTCTCAGTTTGTTCCATCTCCGCTGCCTGCCTTTCTGCCTGTCTGAACAGGCCTGCCCGGTCCGGTTTCTGCACCGGCAGTGCAGCCGGCTGCCTTTTCACCATCGGGCCTGTCTGTTGACGTCGCGTTTCATTATTAAAAGGATTCACTGTTAAAGGGGTTTCAATGCATTATACCATGGGGCCTTCCTTTTTCCTATGCTCAATTTTCAGGGTGGGTCTGGAGAATGAATTTTCTGCGGCGTCTTGCTTTTTTTGGTAAAAACTGTTACACTTAACAGCAGTTTGAAGAATGGAATCTTTTCAGATATCTGAATGGAGGAAAGTTATGTATGATTTGATTATTATCGGCTCTGGCCCCGCAGGGCTTTCTGCGGCCGTGTATGGAAAACGGGCAGGGCTGGACCTGGTGGTGCTGGAAAAGAATCCCATGAGCGGAGGGCAGGTGCTGAATACTTATGAGGTGGACAACTACCTGGGCATGCCGGGGATGAATGGTTTTGATATGGGGGTAAAGTTCCGGGAACATGCGGATAAGCTGGGAGCGGAGTTTCGGGAAGCCTCTGTTTTGTCCATTGAAACAGGGGAAGAAGGCAAGATTGTCCGCACAGATGGAGAAGAGCTTCAGGCGAAGGCGGTGATTCTGGCGGCGGGAGCAGTTCACGCCAGGCTGGAGGTGCCCGGTGAGGAGGCCCTGGGAGGCAGGGGCGTGTCTTATTGTGCTACCTGTGACGGGGCTTTCTTCCGCGGCAGGACGGTTGCGGTGGTGGGCGGCGGCGACGTAGCCTTAGAGGATGCCATCTATCTTTCCCGCCTCTGTGAAAAGGTGTATCTGATTCACAGAAGGGATGAGCTGAGGGGCGCGCAGATCCTTCAGCAGGAACTTCAAGGGCTCTCCAATGTGGAGATTCTCTACAGCCATGTGGTGGAAGAAATTTTGGGCGGAGATCAGGTGGAGGAGATCCGGGTCAGAAATAAAAAGACGGATGAGGTTTTCCAGCTCTCTGTGGCAGGGGTGTTTGTGGCAGTGGGAATCAGGCCCAGCACGGAACTGGTCCGGGATTTGGATATCTGCGACGAGGGAGGCTATGTCCTGGCAGGGGAGGACTGCGCCACCAGTGTTCCGGGACTTTTTGCGGCGGGGGATGTGCGGAAAAAACCGATCCGCCAGATTGCGACGGCTGTGGCTGACGGGGCCAACGCTGCCGTGGCGGCAGGGAATTACTGCAGGAACCTTTCCGGGCAGGGCTGAGGATCAGGCTTGTCTTTTTCTCCAGGTCAGTGTGAGACATTGACCTGGTTTTTTATGCCCGGCCAACAGAATTTATCGGTGAATAATTGTTATGATATTACAAACTTTTGCGTTCCTGGGGTTGACAAATTTAAGAGAAAGTGTTATATTTATTAACGGCGTAACAAATCTGTAACAAATTACAGATAAATATTAAATATTTTACTGTGAAACCTAACCTTTGTTTTAGCTAAAAAAGCGCAGACTACCCCTAT